>JBCBXS010000170.1:0-5864 GCA_039816475.1 Pseudomonadota bacterium
AACAAAGCGATGATGGCTCTGAAGGGCGGCAACGCCGTGGTCATCGCTTTGTTGACCGGCGTGGCGGCAGGGTTGGTCGACGGGCAGACGGCGCCGACAACGCCCACGGGCTTGCCGTAGAGAACGAGACCGCGCTCCGGCTGCTCGTCGATGACGCCGACGGTTTTCGCGCGCATCAGATCGCGGAGCGTGCCGAATGTCTTCCGCGTGTTCTTTGTGATCTTGGAAGGAACGTTGCCGAGGCCCGTGTCCTCGACCGCCATCTCGGCGAGATTCTTTGCGTGCTCGGGCTTATAGATCGACCAGGCGAGCGCCGTGACGGCTTCGTCAACGCGGGCCTGATCGTGGTTCTCGTAGGCGTCCATGGCAGCGCGGGCGCGAGCCACAACATCAGCGATAGCCTGTTCGGGCGTCGGCGAGAGGGCATCGGTCACGGCGGCCATGGCGGTGTCTCCAAATTCAGTCAAGCGGCCGGAGACTGCCATTTTCAGCGACGCTTTGTCGATCAGCCTGAAAGCTCATGCGCCCAGGGCGGATCCGCGCCGGCCTTCGCGACGGTCAATGCGGCGACCTCAGATGCGTAGGCGAGGGCTGCGTGCAGTTCGTCGGATGTGAGCGATCGCAACGCCGCACGCTCGAGATGGCCGGCAGTGCGAAGTGCGGCAAGGAAGCCTGCGTTGAAGGCATCACCCGCCCCGATGGTGTCGGCGACGGTGACGGGAACCGCTTCTGCGGTCACCGAGAATGCGGGCGTGACCGCGGTGACCCCGTCGCTGCCGCGGGTGATCGTAACGATCGCCGTTCCGTCCTCGAGCCAGCCTCGGATCAGCGCCTGCGGGTCGCCATCGGCGGCGAGCCAGGCGAGGTCATCGTCCGACACCTTGATCATGTCGGAGCGGGCAGCCATGCGGAGGATCCGTGCGCGATGAGCTGCCGGATCGTCGATGAAGTTCGATCGGATATTCGGATCGAGGCTGATGACGGTCTGGCCCGCATGGCGCATCAGCAACGTTTCATACGCTGTGCCGCAGGGCTCCGGGATCAGGCTGATGGCGCCGAAGTGCAGCGCTGCGACGTCGTCCGGCAGCGCGGGAAGATCATCGGGCGAAAGCACCCGGCCAGCCGAGCCTTCATCGTAGAAGGTGTAGGTCGCGTCGCCTCCGGAGAAGCTGACAAACGCGAGCGTCGTCGGCCGCGCGGATCGGACGACATGGCCGGTGGCAACGTTCGATTGCTCAAGCGTCGAAACCAGTAGCTCGCCAAACACGTCGGTCGAGACGCCGGAGACGAAGCCCGTCGGTTGATCGAGCCGGCCGAGCGCGATGGCGGTGTTGAACACCGCGCCGCCTGCGACAGGTAGGTACGCCGTCTGGTCCTCGGCATGCGGGCGCGGCAGCATATCGATCAGCGCTTCACCACAGCAGATGATCGCGCCCGCAGCGCTCTTAGGCGTTATTTCATCGCCCGCCATCAGTGCGCGAGCCATCGGTCGTAGTCCGAGACCAGCAGATGGACTGGCGGCGCGTCCTCTTCGATCGCGGCGAACCGACCGATGGGATCGACGAACACATTGTCGGTCTCGTCGTCGTTCACGCTGGAGACCTCGCCGATCAGAACATCGCCCCCTTCGCCCCAGAACTTGTGCCAGTTGCCAGGCTTCAGCGTGACGCTCTCGCCGGGCGAAAGCTTCAGGATATCGCCAGGGTTGAGCCGGCGCTGTTGGCCGTCGGTCATCACCGTGACCGGCGCATCCGGATCAAGCGCGCCATCGGCTGCGCTTTCGAACATCTCAATCGCGAGCGTCGCCCCACCGCGATTGATAATGTCTTCGGTTTTCATGAGATGGCGATGCATGGGCGAGATCTGGTCGTGCCGTGAGATCATAATCTTCTCGGCGTAACAGATGCCGTCGGTGACGGCGCCACCCGGCAGACCGTTGCGCGTCGTAAAGAGAAAGAGACCCATCCGCTCGAAGTCGCCAGCGCCGTAATCGGTGATGTCCCAGCCGAGCCGCGCCGCTTTCAAATGCGTCGCTGTCGCCGCGTTCGCCTGCATCTCTTCCGGCGACCAATACGCGAACGGCGGCAGCCGGAACCCGAACGATTGGATGAACGCATCTGCGTCGCGGATGATCGCGTTGATTTCGGAGCGCTTCATCGCGCACTCTCGACTATGTCGGTTTCCAGCATCGGGTGTTCGGGTTCGAGCATGGGCGCGGCCCTCCAGGCAGCCGTCAATCGTTTCCGCACTTTAGCTGATGACACAGTCGCGAATGGGTGGAAACATAACCATGAGGCGTCGCTCAACGGCGTCCGAAATCGATGTCCGAGGCTGGCGGGATCGCCCGAAAGAGGCAACCGCGCCGGCTTGTTTGCGGGCAACCTAGGGAGACACAGTCTTGAAAACTTCGAAATTCATTCTGGCCGCGTCCGTGCTCGCGCTTGGCGCGTTCGGGAGCGGCTCATCGGCTCAGGCCGCTGACACGGCCGCCTGCCTCATCACTAAAACCGATACCAACCCCTTCTTCGTCAAGATGAAGGAAGGCGCGACAGCGAAGGCGAAAGAGCTTGGGATCAACCTCAAGACCTACGCCGGTAAGATCGATGGCGACCATGAGAGCCAGGTCGCAGCCATCGAGACCTGCATCGCTGATGGCGCAAAGGGCATTCTGCTGACGGCGTCGGACACCAAGGCGATTGTCGATTCGGTGAAGCAGGCTCGCGACGCGGGCATTCTCGTCATCGCGCTCGACACGCCGCTTGAGCCGATCGATTCAGCTGATGCCACGTTTGCGACCGACAACTTCCTGGCCGGGGAACTGATCGGGAAGTGGGCGAAGGCAACGCTTGGCGACAAGGCCAAGGACGCCAAGATCGCCATGCTTGATCTCGCCGTCAGTCAGCCGTCGGTTGGCGTCCTCCGCGACCAGGGCTTTCTCAAAGGCTTCGGTATCGATCTCGGTGACCCGAACAAGTGGGGCGACGAAAAAGACCCGCGCATCGTTGGCAACGAAGTGACCGCCGGGAACGAAGAGGGTGGCCGCAAGGCGATGGAAAACCTTCTGACGAAGGATCCGACGATCAACGTCGTCTACACGATCAACGAGCCTGCCGCCGCTGGCGCTTACGAAGCGTTGAAGGCCGTCGGTCGCGAGAAGGACGTCCTGATCGTCTCCGTCGATGGCGGTTGTCCTGGCGTCAAGAACGTCAAGGAAGGGATCATCGGCGCGACGTCGCAGCAGTATCCGCTGCTGATGGCATCGAAGGGCATCGAAGCGATCGCCGCGTTCGCGAAGGACGGCTCGAAGCCGAAGCCGAGCGAAGGCAAGAACTTCTTCGATACGGGCGTTGCGCTGGTCACGGACAAGCCGGCTGAGGGCGTCGAGTCGATCGACACCAAGACCGGCACAGACCGCTGCTGGGGCTAAACCTGTCACGCTTGGCCTAAGCTGCTCACGGGCAGCTCAGGCTGACGCTCACGTAAAGACCGCTGCGGCCGGATTCGTCGTCAACACGGCATGACGATCCGGCCGCAGTGGCGATGAAGCGCGTAACGCATTGCACTCCCAGACATCGGCACACGCGGGCACTCCAGGCGGCGAACGGATGGCACAGAGCGAGAACTACGAGGGCGTGCTTTCTGGGAGTTCGCAGGAGGTCGCCTCGTTTGAGACCGGGCAGCGGTCACTGCTCGACCGGGTCCAGCATGTGCTTCACGCGAACCCGGCCGCGGTCCCGCTGATCGTTCTGATCGTCTCACTGGCGATCTTCGGCATCACGCTCGGCTCGAAGTTCTTCTCACCCTTCGCGCTTACGCTGATCCTTCAGCAGGTCTCCATCGTCGGGATTGTCGGCGCGGCGCAAACGCTTGTGATCCTCACCGCCGGGATCGATCTCTCGGTCGGCGCGATCATGGTCCTGTCATCGGTGGTGATGGGGCAGTTCACGTTCCGCTACGGGTTGCCGCCGGAGTTCGCGGTGTTGTGCGGCTTCGCCTGCGGGGCGCTTTGCGGGTTCATCAACGGCGCACTCGTCGCTTTCGTCCGACTTCCGCCGTTCATCGTCACGCTCGGCATGTGGCAGATCGTGCTGGCGACCAACTTCCTCTACTCCGCGAACGAAACGATCCGCTCGCAGGACATCGCGCAGCAGGCGCCCATCCTCCAATTCTTCGGCGAGAAGATACGGTTCGGAGGTGCCGTCTTCACCTACGGTGCCATTGCGATGGTCGTGCTAGTGATCGTCCTCGCCTACGTACTCCGCCACACGGCGTGGGGGCGACACGTCTATGCGATCGGCGATGACCCGGAAGCCGCTGAGCTTTCCGGCGTCCGCGTGAAGTGGACGCTGGTGTCGGTCTACGTGATTGCGGGCCTGATCTGCGCGCTGGCCGGCTGGGCGCTGATCGGGCGGATCGGATCGGTCTCGCCGACCGCGGGGCAGTTCGCGAACATCGAATCGATTACTGCCGTCGTCATCGGTGGCATTTCGCTGTTCGGCGGCCGCGGTTCGATCGTCGGCATGTTATTCGGCGCGCTTATCGTCGGCGTCTTCTCGCTCGGCCTCCGGCTGATCGGCACCGATCCGCAATGGACCTACCTGCTCATCGGACTTCTGATCATCAGCGCCGTCGCGGTCGACCAGTGGATCAGGAAGGTTGCGGCATGAGCGACGTGCGCACGCCGATCCTGATCGCGCGCAACCTGCGCAAGCGCTACGGCCGGGTTGTCGCCCTCGACGATGCCGATTTCGATCTCTATCCGGGCGAAGTCCTCGCGGTCATCGGCGACAATGGTGCCGGCAAGACTACGCTGATCAAAGCGATCTCCGGCGCGATCCAACCGGACTCAGGTGAGATCGAACTGGACGGCAAGACGGTCCACTTCCATTCGCCGCAAGCAGCCCGCGATGCCGGCATCGAGACGGTCTATCAGACGCTGGCTCTGTCGCCGGCGCTGTCGATTGCCGACAACATGTTCATGGGCCGCGAGCTTCGAAAGCCGGGCATCATGGGCACCGTGTTTCGTCAGCTCGACCGCCGCGAGATGGAGCGGCAGGCGCGCGACAAACTTTCCGAGCTTGGTCTCCTCACGATCCAGAATATCAACCAGGCCGTCGAGACGCTCTCCGGCGGACAGCGTCAGGGCGTGGCCGTCGCGCGAGCGGCAGCGTTCGGATCGAAAGTCGTGATCATGGACGAGCCGACGGCCGCGCTCGGCGTCAAAGAGAGCCGGCGTGTGCTCGAGCTCATCCAGGATGTGCGCAGCCGCGGCCTGCCGATCGTGCTGATCTCTCACAACATGCCGCACGTGTTTGAGGTCGCCGACCGCATTCACATCCACCGCCTCGGCCGCCGCCTCTGCGTGATCGACCCGAAAGAGTACAGCATGGCGGATGCCGTTGCGTTTATGACAGGCGCGCGTGATCCTGAGGCGGAACCCGCAGCTGCTTGAGCCTCGAACGCGCTTCGTCTGCAGTTCGCGTCAGGTCGCCAGCGCAGCATCAATTTCAGAGCGCTTTGTCGACGAGGCTTGCGCGCCTTCGCCGAGGCAGGCGAGGCTTGCCCCGGTGACGGCAAACCGCAGCGCGAGCTCAAACGGCATGCCGTCGCAAATGGCGACCGCGTAGGCGCCAACGAAAGCATCGCCTGCGCCAGTGGTGTCGACCACCTCGATGTTCGGCGCTGCGCATTCAACAGTGTCGCCGTCGCAACTGGCCGCGATCGCACCATCCGCCCCAAGCGTCACGATGACTGTCTTCGAGGCAACCTGGGCGAGCGCTCCAATGCTCTGCTCCGCCGCCTCCGGCGACGTCCCGAAGGTCTTTGCGATGGCTGCGAACTCGGTTGCGTTGACGATCAGCGTG
>JBCBXS010000171.1:0-5826 GCA_039816475.1 Pseudomonadota bacterium
AACCAGCTTTATCGCGACCTCTGCGGCTACCGCGTCGAGGAAACCAAACCGGGAACGGGCCTCGGCGACTTGATGCGGATCTCTTTGAAGCGGCAGCTCATGCCGGATAATGAGATTGACGCGACCATTGAGAAGTCTCTCGGCCGCCTCGGGCCCGGCTCGTCCTACGGCTTCCAGTACAGCTCGCCGAGCGCACGGACGCTCACGATCCGGCGCCGCCGGCTTTCGCGCGGCTCAGTTGTCGAGACGGTAACTGAAAGCGGGATGCCGCATGGCCGCGATGAGGCCGGGGCCCAGTCCACGCACATCGCCGAAGCCGCCCGAATGCGCATGATGCATGCGCTGGATGTGATGGCAGATGGCTTCGCGCTGTTCGACGCGCAGGATCGGCTGGTCAGCTACAACCGGAACTTCGTCGAGCTGAACCCGACGGTCGCCGACCTGATCCTGCCGGGCGAGAGCTACGAGCGGCTACTGCGGGAATCAATCAGCCGCGGCGGGTATCGCCTCAACGACGTGCCGGAAGACGTCTATTATTCACAGCGTCTCTATCGCCATAAAAACCCGACGGAACCGGTCGAAGCGCAGCTCGCCGACGGCCGCTGGGTGATGATCAACGAAAAGCGGACAGCGGACGGCGGTGTTGTCAAAACGCGCTCGGACATCACCGAACTGAAGCATCGCGAGTTCGATCTTCTCCGCATCTCGAAGAAGCTTCACTCGAAGAACGTGCACTTCGATAGCGCCCTGAACAATATGATCCAGGGCCTTTGCATGTTCGACAAGGAGCAGACGCTCATCGTTTGCAACCGTCGCTACCTCGAGGTGTACGGGTTCTCGCCGGACATCGTGAAGCCTGGCATCAAGCTGCGCGAGATCATGAATTACTCGATCAGCCTCGGGAACTACAGCGAAGAGGAAGCTGAGCGTGCGCTCAACGAACGGCGCGACCCGACGGCTCTTTCGCAGCGCGCAGTCATTAAGCAGCGCCTGAAAGACGGCCGCATCATCGCGGTGATGAACGAGCCGATGGCCGATGGCGGCACGATCGCGACGTATCAGGATATCACCGAGAGCGAACTGCACGCCGAGCAGATGGCCGATTACCTCAATCGGCTCGAGCGCTCGAACCGCGAGTTGCAGGAATTCGCCTACGTCGCCTCGCATGACCTCCAGGAACCGCTCCGCAAGATCGAAGCGTTCGGTGACCGCCTGGTCCGCCGTTTCGGCGAGCAACTGCCTACGGAAGCTGCGACCTACGTCGACCGGATGCAGAACGCAGCCGGCCGGATGCGCAGCTTGATCACGGATCTGCTGTCGTATTCGCGGGTCGCAACCAACGCGAACCCGTTCAAGCCGGTCAATCTCCGCGAAGTGCTCGACGGCGTGATGTCAGATCTTCAAATCCGGATGGATGAGGTCCAGGCGACCGTCAACGTCAGCGAACTGCCGACGATTGAAGCCGATGCAACGCAGATGCGGATGCTGCTGCAGAACCTGATCGCGAATGCGTTGAAGTTCCGCCGTCCGGACGTAAAGCCCGTGATTGCAGTTACGGCCGAAGTGAAGGTCGACGCCAACGACATTCACGCGCGCGAAATCATGCACCTGACGGTGTCGGACAACGGGATCGGTTTCGACAACCAATACAAAGACCAGATCTTTGCGATCTTCCAACGTCTGCACGGTCGCCTTGAGTACGAAGGCACCGGTGTTGGCCTCGCAACGGTTCGAAAGATCATCGAGCGGCACAATGGGTCGATTGATGCGAACGGGGTGCCGAACGAAGGCGCATCGTTCATGGTCAAGCTTCCTGTCCAGCAAACGGTCACTGATTGAGAAAGTCGAAAGCTTTCGATTATGAACCCGTTTAGATCTAGGGCGAAATCGGGGTCATTGGCCCGGAAAATGTCACAACGCTGTGTTTTAAGCCTATCGTGACATTTCGGGTGTAGGTTAGCGTGAATATGAAAGGCCGGTGGGGAATACCGATGCAAGTTTCACGGGGTATTTTGAGTGTCGCAGGCGCTGCGGCTGTCATGGCAGCAGGCGGTGTCGCATTCACTCTTACGGCGACCGGCGCGTCTCCAGAGAAGTGGGATATGCCGATGGCGTATTCAGCTTCGAACTTCCACTCGAAGAACGGTGAAGCGTTCGGCAAGTGCGTCGGGGAACGTACGAAGGGCCGGCTGACCATCGTCACGCACCCGGGTGGTTCGCTGTTTAAGGGCAACGACATCAAGCGCGCGGTCCAGACGGGCCAGGCGCTGATCGGTGAGCGGCTGCTGTCCGCGCACCAGAACGAAAACGCACTCTTCGGCGTCGACTCGATCCCGTTCCTCGCAACGTCGTTTGATGACAGCGAGAAGCTCTGGGCCGCAGCGCGTCCGAAAATCGAAGAAATCCTCGCCGAGCAGAACCTCGTCTATCTCTACGCTGTGCCGTGGCCGGGCCAGGGCTTGTACTTCAAGAAGGAAGTCAACGGCGTTGGCGATATGTCGGGCCTGAAGTTCCGCTCGTACAACTCCGCGACCGCGCGGCTGGCCGAACTCGCAGCGATGCGTCCGGTTCAGATCGAAGCGGCTGAGCTTTCGCAGGCGCTTGCAACCGGCGTCGCTGAATCGTTCATCTCTTCAGGTGCCACCGGCTACGACCGCAAGGTCTGGGAGCACCTCACGCACTTCTACACGGTCAACGCCTGGCTGCCGCGCAACACGGTCTTCGTGAACAAGCAGGCCTGGGAACGTCTCGACGACGCAACGCGCACCGCCGTCCGCGGCTGTGCCGATGAAGCGGCCAAGACGGGTCTCGAAGCGTCGAAAGCCTACGACACATTCACCGTCGAAGGCCTCGCCAAGGGTGGCATGAAAGTGCAGCTTGCAGGCGACCAGCTCCGCGCTGACCTGATGAAGATCGGCGAGACCATGTCGACGGAGTGGCTGAAGAAGGCCGGCAAAGACGGCGCCTCGGTCATCGAAGGCTACAAGAAGTAAGCGGCTGCGTTCGCAGGGCGGGGTATCCGTCCACCGCAGTTGAGACATTAAGGGGCTGGATCCACCGCGATCCGGCCTCTCTTGCTTTCTGCGGTCCCGTTGGCGTTCCGCTTCCGCTTCTCAACTGGAACGGAACTTGCGACCCCTCCTGTCAAACCTTCAGACGTGACAGGACAGAACGCCATGACCAACGTGATCCAGCTCGACAGCTTCCGTAAGACGAAGACCGATATGGCTACTGTGGCCAGTGCTGCGGGCCTTTCAACGGACGAGTGCCTGCTGTTTCCGGCGCAGGATCCGCGTCTCGAAGACCTGATGCGGGCGGGTCTCGACCTCGCTCACTACGGCAACTTCACGCCAGGCCAGATGACGGCGGAAGACGCGCGCGATTTCGCGAGCAAGATCGACGCGATCTGCATTGCGGGCCGTCAGTTGTTTGCTGATGTCGACGAGCCGTCGGTCCATGCGCGGCTGGGGGCAGTCGAAGCCGTTGCCGCGCCGCCGCGTCATTCGGCAACCGTTACGGCCCTGCCGGCCTGAGCAAGCGCACCTACTGCATTGTAAGCGAGAGTGTCGTCAGGTGAAGGTCTCGAACCTGAACCCGGTCAGTGTGAAAGCGGCGTTGCGCCTTCCAGCTCCCGGATGATCTGGCCGAGCCGCGCAACCGCAGTCTGCTGCTCTTCGAGCGCCTGACGCAACTCACGCATGGCGCCCGAGACGTGATCCGGAAGCGCGTTCGACGAGAGCGATTGCTCGACGATCGAGATGGCCTCAGCGGAGTTTGTGGCGGTCTCCACGGCCTGACCTGACATCGCGGTCTGAAGTGTCCGCTCGACGATCTCACTCGCTTCGTCCAACAACCGTTCGGTCATCTGCTTGCCCTGCGAGATGCGGAGCAGGTGATGGACGTGAGATTCAAACATCGACCAATTCAGCGGCTTCGGCAGGTGTGATGTTGCGCCGGCCTCCAGCGCGCGATTGAGCAGCCAGGGGTTGTCCGAGGGAACAATCACGACGGCCGGCACGTGCCTCGTCTCTGGAAGTGAGCGGATGCACTGCAGGAGCGTGATGCCGTCGTTGCCCTGCAGATCAAGGTCAACGAAGACAACGCGGATCTCCTGGGTGCGAAGGTGATCGAGCGCGGCGCGCGCAGTATCGGCTTCAACAACCGAACCGACGAGCACCTGAAGGTTTGTCGACATGCGGCGCAGCCCCGCATCGTCCTCAGCGACGATCAGGACCGAGGCATCCGGAAACCGGACACGGTTTGGCTGCGCTGTGCGAAGAGCCTGCATACGATGAACTTGCACTTCGATATCGAAACACAGTTCGTATTATATCAAATGTGTAAATTTATCTCTGAGCTGAAACGTGGTCAGACGATTTCAGTTTGAGCGCGAGAGATAAGTTTAACGAGAAGCTAAAACTGTCTCGGTTTGAGCCCCGACTGAAACCACGTCACGAAACTATAGATGGAATAGACGGGCAATCCGCACCGATCCGACAGCGCGCGCGCGAACGGCGCCATGTTGGTGCATTCGAGGATGACGGCGCCAGCATCCGGCGAATTTCGAAGCAGGTTATCGAGCGCCGCTTCAAGCGAGGCTGCGGCCGACTCCGGATCAAACTTAGGGCGGTTGCCGAGGATGGGAGCTGCGAATGCGCCTTCGGGATCGACACCGCCGATCGGCGTTGTCGGATCGGCCCCGGCGGCTTCGAGGTGCGCGGGCGTCAGGCTTTCGGCTGAGATCGTGAGGACGACAGGGCGTCGGCCTTCAGGCAACAGCGCCGAGACCAGCGGGAGCTGCATCAGGGAAGACGCTGCGACTGGAACCGGCACCGCGCGCTGAAGATCGGCCTGGAGCAGCGAAAGAAAACCGCAACTCGTCGTGAGCCCGTCGACACCGTCCGCGACGAGCTCCTTTGCCGCGGCAATGAACGCGGGCTTCAGGTTTCCGGCATCCGTCTTCACCGCAGCCTCCGGAAAGGCATCGCGGACCACGCGATAGTGCACCGGAAACGGCCACGTCTCAGCGTGACCGACGTCACCCGGCAGCCGCGGGAAGGCGGTGTCGAGCATCAGAATGCCGACGCTTGCGCCGTGGACCGTCCGGGCGCGATCGGGGCGCAATATCATGTCAGGCTCCTCAGCGAAGTTGCGCGAGCGTTGACATGACTTCTGAGGACCGAGCAAGCTTTGCACGTCGCGCCGGACCCCCGGCGCCTCCCACTGTCACCTCGTTGATCTCGCTCAAATGTCCGACGCCGCAAAACACGAACGCCTTGCTGAGGGCGGCCATGTCGTCGTGGTCGGTGCCGGGATCGTCGGTGTCGCGACGGCAATCTGGCTTCAGCGTGACGGCTATCGCGTCACCCTCGTCGATCGCGGCGCGCCCGGCGACGGGACGTCCTACGGCAATGCCGGCGTGCTCGCCTCCTGCAGCGTGGTTCCAGTCACAACACCAGGTCTCTGGAAGAAGGTGCCGTCGCTACTGATGGACCCGGACGGGCCGCTTTCGGTCCGCTGGCGCTATCTCCCGCGCATGCTGCCGTGGCTTTCCGCCTACATGCGAAACTGCCACCCGGAGCGAGTCGCGAAGACAGCTGCTGCGATGGCGGAACTTGTCTCGGGGAGTTTTGAAGAACACCAGGCCCTCGCGAGCGGGACGGAGGCGGCCCGGCATATCGTGCCGTGCGATTACGTGTTCGCCTACGCCGATCGGGGTGCCTACGAGGGCGATGCATTCGGTTGGTCGCTGCGACGTAAACATGGCTTTGCGTGGGAGGAACTCGAGCGCGACGCCTTCGAGGCCTACGACCCGGCGATGGCGGG
>JBCBXS010000172.1:0-5812 GCA_039816475.1 Pseudomonadota bacterium
GTTGCGAGCGCTGAAACGAGCAAGCCGAGGGAGAAGTACAGCGTCCGCATGCCGACGAGCCTAAAGCGAAAAGGGGCGGCTCAAAGCCGCCCCGCAAAAGACCAACGTGGAACAGCCCGCCCTAACCCATCGCTTTCTGCAGGTTCTGGTCGACGGCGTCGAGGAAGCCGGTGGTCGACAGCCAGGGCTGGTCGGGGCCGATGAGGAGGGCAAGGTCCTTGGTCATCTGACCGCCTTCGACGGTCTTGATGCAGACGTCCTCGAGGGTCGCGGCGAACTTCGCGAGCGCTTCGTTGTCGTCGAGCTTGGCGCGATGCTTGAGCCCGCGCGTCCAGGCGAAGATCGAGGCAATCGAGTTCGTCGACGTCTCGAGGCCCTTCTGGTGGTTGCGGTAGTGACGCGTCACGGTGCCGTGGGCTGCCTCGGCTTCCACCGTCTTACCGTCCGGCGTCATCAGCACCGACGTCATGAGGCCGAGCGAGCCGAAGCCCTGCGCGACCGTGTCGGACTGCACGTCGCCATCGTAGTTCTTGCACGCCCAGACATACCCGCCGGACCACTTCATCGCACACGCGACCATGTCGTCGATCAGGCGGTGCTCGTAGGTGAGACCTGCCTTCTCGAATTTGTCCTTGAATTCCTCGTCGTAGACTTTCTGGAACAGCTCGAGGAAGCGGCCGTCATACTGCTTCAGGATCGTGTTCTTGGTCGACATGTAGACGGGGTAGCCGCGGTTGAGGCCGTAGTTCATCGAGGCGCGCGCGAAGTCGATGATCGACTGGTCGAGATTGTACATCGCCATGGCGACGCCGCCGGCGGGCGCATCGAACACCTCGTGCTCGATCTCTTTACCGTCCTCACCGATGAACTTGATGGTGAGCTTGCCGGCCGTCGGGAACTTGAAGTCCGTCGCGCGATACTGGTCGCCGAAGGCGTGACGGCCGATGACGATCGGCTGCGTCCAGCCGGGCACCAGGCGTGGGACGTTTTCGCAGATGATCGGCTCGCGAAAGATGACGCCGCCGATGATGTTGCGGATCGTCCCGTTCGGGCTGCGGTACATCCGCTTGAGGTTGAATTCCTCGACGCGCGCTTCGTCCGGCGTGATGGTCGCACACTTGACGCCGACACCGTGCTTCTTGATCGCCTCTGCCGCATCTACGGTGACCTGATCGTCGGTCTTGTCGCGGTACTCGATGCCAAGGTCGTAGTACTCGAGGTTCACGTCGATGTAGGGGTGGATCAGCTTGTCTTTTATGAATTGCCAGATGATCCGGGTCATCTCGTCCCCGTCGAGTTCGACAACCGTGCCTTCGACCTTGATTTTCGACATGGGATTGAGACCTCCTCGGAGGACGGGCGCAGCAGGCGGAGATGCCTGAAACCGCGGGCCGCCGCGCTTCATCGATTGCGGCTCAGATAACCGGTGCGCGGTAGGCCGCCAATGCCCGGAAAGGATGATGTGTGGCCAATCTGAGCAGGCCGGGCCGGATGCGGCTTGCGGCGCAATTGCGGGATCATGTGCTGGCAACGGACTGGCGGGCGAATGCGCTGCTGCTGCGGCATGTGTTCGGCGACGGCGGCTTTGCGGCACCCGGCTGCCTGCTGCACCGGGTGTTTGCCGACCACGAGATTTTTTTCGATCCGCGCGACGATAAGATTGGCACGAGGCTGCTGTCGGGGCGCGAGTGGCAGCGCTGGGCTATGAAACGTGCGGTGGACCTCCTGCGCGCGGCCGGGCGCGATCCGAAGGGAACGCAGCTGATCGATGCCGGAGCCAACATCGGCGCGACGCTGATTTATGCGATGCGCGAGGGTGGGTTCGCCGGGGCAACCGCATTCGAGCCGGACGCGGCGAACTTCGCGATCCTGGACCGCAATATGCGCGCCAATGGACTGGATGAGCTTGTTGGACTTCAGGCGTGCGCGGTCGGCAGCACGGAGGGGACGGCGAGCCTCACCCGCGATCCGCAAAACTTCGGACGCCATTCACTGGCGGCGCATGATGCGCATGGTGACCGTGTCAACGAGACGGCGCCGGTGACCGTGACGACGCTGGACGCGTGGCTGGCGCAATCGGCTAAGGCGCCCGCCGCGTTCGGGCTGGTCAAGATCGATGTCGAAGGCTTCGAACTTGAAGTCCTTGAAGGGATGAGCGCACTGCGGGCGGCACGCGTTCCGATCATGGTTGAGGTGACTGGGCTCGCCGAAGACAAGGAACAACGCGAACGGTTCCGGCAGTTGGTCGACGGCTACGAACGCGTTGTCGATCTCGACGATCATACCGCCGCCGTAATGACGCCCAGCAAATATGAGACGTTTGGCGCCCAGCAGGACCTGCTCATTTATTGACAGCCGCGGACCTCGGCAGGTTCATGCGCCCATGGCAGATCAGCCAACAGAACCCGGGTTCGCGATGCCAAACGGCTTCTCGGTTGCCGGTGGTAGCCCCGGCGTTGGCGGTCGCGCTGTCGCCGAGATCGTCCATCAGGCGCACGAGGACGGCATTGAGGCGGCCCTCGCAGCGGCGCCATTTGCCGGCGATGCCTCCCGCGACGATATGGAGGCCGTCTTCATCTATTGCGCGGAGCGGCGCTGCGAAAGCGACGGCGCGACGTGTCCGGGTTGCCGCCTTCGGACAGTCAAAGATGGCATCGCCTCGCTCGACGACTTCATCGCGCAGTTCTCGGCGATCTCGATTGAAGAGACCGGCCATGCGTTGAGGCCGGGGGGCCCGCGCGAGGCGATCACCGTGCCGAACTTCGCCAGGTTGGCCGAGACCTGGCGCGGTGAGGAATATTGGTTCTGGGCGCGGCGCGTCCTTCGAAAGCTGCGTTACGGGGTTCGAAAGTCCGAGACGCTTTTCGAGAGCGGCGAAGCCCCGGAAGACGGGCCCGCTGTGATTCTGGTCGCGCCGCAGATCGCCGAAAACATCGGAATGGTCGCGCGCGCGATGGCCAACTTCGGCCTCGACGAGCTGCGCGTCGTCGAACCTCGCGACGGCTGGCCGAGTGAGAAAGCGCGCGCAACCGCGTCAGGGGCCGCTGCCATCGTCGATGGCGCCCAGATCCATGACACGTTCACAGCGTCAAAGGCCGATCTCACCTTTGTCGTGGCCACAACCGCCCGACAGCGCGACATGCGCAAGCCCATCCTCACGCCGGAGCAGGCCGCCGACGAGATCCGCCGTCGCACGGACGCCGGCGAGCGCTGCGGCCTGGTTTTCGGTCGCGAGCGCAATGGTCTTCAAAGCGACGAAGTTGCCGATTGCGACGCGGTGGTGATGATTCCGGTCAATCCGAAGTTCGCCTCGCTCAATTTGGCGCAGGCGGTTCTGTTGCTCGGATACGCCTGGTTCTCATCAAGCCCGTCGGCAACGCTCGGGCGGGTGACGGCGCGCGACCGCAGGATCAGCCCCGGCCTTCACCTCGGTCATGACGTTCCGGCGAAACACGCTGAAGTTGAACGGTTTTTCGCGCATATCGAGGGCGAGCTGGATGCGCGCGGCTTCTTCAATCCGCCCGAAAGGCGGCATGTCACGGTCAGAAATCTACGCTCAATGTTCCGGCGGATGGGTGCGACGGCGCAAGAAGTCCGCACACTCCGTGGTATCGTGGCAACGCTTGTCCGTCCGCCGAGAAATCCCCGCGGTTCATAACTGCGGCGCGCCATTTTCATGCCCATTTTGGGACTGAACCAGCCCCCTACGGAGAGGGAAGTCCTCGCGGCCGACGTCTGGTTGTGTCGCGACGGAGCAAAGCAAAAAGGCGGATCTGATGCGCACAGCAAAACGGGCGGTTGGCAGGGTGCTGACCGGCGCTGCCGGCGTTTTCGCAATCGTCGCCATCTCAACCAGCGGTGCGGCGGCGCAGAAGCTGAGCGAGAAGGCCGTCAAAACCTTCATGAGCTACGCGTGGGCGCTCACGCCTGAGAAGTTCACGACGCCCAAGGGCAAGACGATCATGATCGACAAGTCGAAGAAGGACAAAGTACTTGTCCCGGTCGACAACGCGCGGGACGTGATCATGGCCGGCCGGCTTACGGCGCACGCCCAGATCTGCGAGCTGCCGAAAGCGAAGGTTGCCAACTTCAACAGTTTGATGCGGCGAGAGCAGGCTTCCAAGAAATGGTCGCCGCAGCAGATGATTTACATCAACCAGTTGCACCTCACGACGGTGATGCTGCTGACCGGCCAGATCAAACTTGTCGAGAAGAAAGAAGGCGGTAAGGAAGTCGTCGTCTACGAAGAGAAGAAGTCGGCCAAGACCTGCACTGATGAGCAGCGCAAGAAGGTCAACGAGCTTATTAAGGCCTACTTGAAGTCCGAGCCCCGTACCAAAGCCGGCGCGAACAAACAGGGCTGATCCGCCGCGTCCGCGACGGCAGTCTTAAAGGGCGGCGAACGCGCGCCACGGGGCTTGGCCGCGGGCGCTTTCGCTTGACGCAGGCCCGAGCCCAGCCTATCCACCCGAACTCCGCCTTAGGGCGGATCTCGCGCACCCGCGATGCCGTATGCAACCTGGGCACTTGCTCAGGGGCCTGCGTCATCTGTCGGCCGGGCAACCGGCAGAGGAGGGGCGCTCCAATCTCACTTCTGGAGTGCTTGAATGACCAAACGCGTCCGCGCCAAACACAAGATTGATCGCCGTCTCTCAGAAAACATCTGGGGTCGTCCGAAAAGCCCGGTCAACCGCCGTGAAAGCCGTCCTGGCCAGCACGGTGAGCGCCGCATGGGCAAGCTGTCGGACTTCGGCCAGCAGCTTCGCGCCAAGCAGAAGCTCAAGGGCTACTACGGCAACATCACCGAGAAGTCGTTCCGCCGGCTCTACACCGAAGCGGTCCGCCTGAAGGGCTCGACGTCGGAACAGCTCATCGGCTTGCTCGAGCGCCGGCTCGACGCTGTCGTCTATCGCGCGAAGTTCGTGCCGACGGTTTTTGCGGCCCGCCAGTTCGTCAGCCACGGCCACGTGAAGGTTAACGGCAAGAAGGTCGACATCCCGAGCTACCGCGTCCGCGTCGGCGACGTCATCGAAATCCGCGAGAAGTCACGCGAAATGCCGATGGTGATCGAGGCGACCAAGAGCGGCGAGCGCGACGTGCCCGACTATCTCGAAGCCGACGCGAAGGCTGCGAAGTTCCTGCGGATCCCTCAGCTCGCCGAGGTCCCGTATCCGGTGCAGATGGAGCCGAACCTCGTGGTCGAGTTCTACTCGCGGTAAACGCGGCCGACAGTTTGCGAAGTTCAAGGGCGGTCCGGCGGGCCGCCCTTCTTTGTTTGGCGCGCCACACCTCGGTGTCGGTCCTTGGCGCTTATGAAACGGCTTCCCGGCCGCGCGGGCTGGACGCGGCTGTCGAATTCGCCCAGCCGTAGGCGAACATCGTCATCAGTGCTGAGGCGGCGAAGTAGTAGGCCCCGGGCAGCACGCTCGCTTCGGTGTAGCCGAGCGAGTTCACGTAAAAGATCATCAACGCCAGCACCATCACGTCCGTCATCGAATATCGCCCGAGAAACTCCATCGTCGCGATCGATCGCGCGCGGAATTCCGGTGACAGATCCGGCGATGTGACCAGCGTCAGCAGGTAGAACAGTTTCAGGAACGGGAACAGCATCGAGAACGTGAAGATGACCGCGCAGAGAAAGAACTCGTCGTTCTGGTAGAGCGCGTAGATGATCGTCGCGATCGAGTGCTGGTCGGTCCAGACATAGACGGTGGTGAACTTGATCACCGGCAGGATGACGCCGAGTACGAAAAAGACCGTCGCGAGTATGATGAAGAAGCTGAGCACGAAGTTGCTGAAGCCGGACCGTGGT
>JBCBXS010000173.1:0-5806 GCA_039816475.1 Pseudomonadota bacterium
CAACAAACGCGTTCTGATCGATGCCGGCCCGGGCACGCCGGATGGGTTTCGTGTCGATGTCGAAGGCAACCTATGGTGCGGCTGGGGCATGGGCGACCCCGAGCTTGACGGTGTGATGGTCTTCGCACCCGACGGGGCGGCAATCGGCCGGATCGCACTGCCGGAACGCTGCGCCAACGTCTGCTTCGGCGGGCGGGCCAACAGCCGGCTGTTCATGGCAGCGAGCCAGTCCGTTTACGCGCTCTATGTGAACGTTGCGGGCGTGCGCGGCGGTTGAGCCCGGTCCGGGCGCGCAGCGATCAGGCCGCAACCGCCCCTTCAACACGCGTCAGGCGATCGGTCTTCCGGCGCACCAACTCAAGCACATCGAGGCCCATCTGCTGGAAGACGTCCAGCATGTCGATGGGCACCCAGTTCTCGCGGATGAGCCCCTCGTGGTGGTGATAAAAGTCCATCACGCGCATGGTGATATCACGGCCCGTCGCCGGCATTCCGCAAAAGTTGCCACCGTAGTGGGTCGCAACGAAACTCGGCCAGCCGCCTGTGACGGAGTATTTGCCGTCGCCGATGCGAATGAAGTGATGCGCGTTGAACGCGTCGCGCACGGCCGCGACATCGGCGGGCGTTCCCGTCGGGCGGCGGAAGGCTTCGCGGAACGGCAACTGATGATGGTCGACGAAGCCTGAGAGCCCGCGCGTTGAGCCGATGCCCGCCGGGCCAAACCACAGCATCTTCGGATGCCAGTGGTGTTTCTGCTCCATCTGCATAAGGCCGTCACGGTCCGGCACCTTGTTGTCGTAGGCAAACAGCGTCTGGTGCATTTCAAGGGTTTGCGCGATCGACGCGGCGGAGAGGTCCGGATCGCTGTCCTCGAAGATCAGTCCATCGCCGGTCAGAGGACCGGCCCAGACGACATTGCGGCCGTAGCCCGGCGCGAGCGGCGAGACGCCCACCTGCTCGATAACGTCGAGGACGTCCCAGATCAGCGTCGCCGTTCGGATGCGGCCGTCTTCGATCTCGTAGACTTCGCCGTACCGGACGGTCGTCAGGGCACCGTTTGCCGGAATGCCAAACCACGGAGCGCGGAACGTCCCGAAGTAGTGTCCCATCGCGGCGATGAAGGTGCGGCCTTGGTATTCGCCACCGCAAAAGACGAGATCGCGTCGTTCGAGGTCCGGCATGGCCTCGATCAGCGGTTGGTAAATGGCGGCTAAGGCTGATGCAGGCCCTGTCACCTCGTTCATGGGGTGCGAGGCGCGCCACAGGGCGTCGGGATGCGCGAGCTCGTCGAGCGCTTCTGCGATTCCCGGACCTCGGGCGTTCGCAAGTAACTGCAGTCGGTCGTAGAAGTCCTTCTTCACAGCGCGACGGCGTCCCTGGCGCTTTTTTGCCCGCGGTGCACGCCGCAGGTCAGTGTTGCAGTGCTTTCTGCAATCTGCGACTTTGATCGTGAAAACAATAATAAAGTCGGGGACTTGACACCCGACCAGGCGTTGCAAACACGGGAGAATTTAATGTTGCAACTTAGGCTGACAACGGCTGCTTTCGCCGCTTTGGCTTTCAGTGCAACGGGCGCCTATGCGGCGTGCGGCATCGAAGGCGGTCGCGTCAACATCATCGGAAACGAGTTTCCGGCGATCCAGACGATCGGGGCCGGCGCGAAAGCGTGCTCGGGCAGTGGCGTTGAGATCAAGACGAACCTGACCAAAGAACACAAGACGATCCAGGTGCCGGGCCTTTCCGGCAAACCGGCTGAGTACACGGCCGCCATCGTCGCGAACTCGACCATCGTCCCCCTGATGAACGATGGCCTGATCCGTCCGCTCGACGACCTGATCGCGAAGCATGGCGGCAACTTCAAAGACAACCAGAAGATCACGGTCGGCGGTAAGGTGATGGCGATCGGCTTCATGGCCAACGCCCAGCACTTTGTGTACCGCAAGGACATCCTCGAGAAGGCCGGCCTCGAACCACCGAAGACCTACGAAGACGTGCTGGCAGCGGCCAAGGTCATCAAGGACAAGGGGCTGATGAAGTACCCGTTCGGTGGTGCCTACGCAGCCGGCTGGGGCCTCGCCCAGGAATTCAACAACATGTTCATCGGGCACGGTGGCAAGTTCTTCAAGGACGGCACCGCCACCCCGAACGTGAACAGCCCCGAGGGTGTCGCCGCCCTCGAGATGATGAAGAAGCTCACGGCGTTTATGAACCCGGACTTCCTCACGCTGAACAACAACGAGATCAACGCGGAGTGGAAGTCCGGCAACGTCGCGATGATGCAGATGTGGGGTTCGCGGGCTGCCACACTTCTTAAGGCTGAAGGGACGGCGCCCGGCGTCCCCGACAATACGGTGCTCGCCTATCCGCTGACGGTCGCCGGCAAAGGCATTCCGGCAACGACGCTTTGGTGGGACGGCTTCACGATCGCAAAGAACGTGTCTGACAAGGACGCCGAGGCGAGCTATCTGGCGCTCGTCAACGCGATCGACCCGAAGATCATGAATGACAAGGTCGCCACTCAGGCGGTCTGGCTGATCGACGGATACAAGCCGACGCCGTCGTCCGCGGGCGTGTTTGCTGCGATCGAGGCAAAGTCGACGCCATATCCGATGCTCCCCTATCAGGGTCTGCTGCACGCAGCACTCGGCGCGGAGCTGCCTGACTTCATGTCGGGTAAGGAAAGTGCAGAGAAGACGCTTGCCGACGTGGAAGCTGCCTACCGCGCCGCCGCGAAGGAAAAAGGCTACCTGAAGTAAGGTCGACGACCTTAGTCGTGGCCGGGCAGTCCTCGCGGGTTGCCCGGCCACGCTCTTTTTGCGTTCGGGTCAGTCCGATGTCGGGGTTCATTCCGCGCCGCAAACACCGACACTGAGCGGACCGTCAGCGATCCACATCGCAGGCATCCAACCCGTGTTTCACCGACACGGCCTCATGTCAGCCGGCCACCGTCCGCCTTACGCCTTGAGCCTCCATGAAGCATCGCTCGTTTTTCTTCTTCTTCCTGCCGACCGCGCTGGCGATGGTCCTCTTCATCTTCCTGCCGATTGTCTCGGTGGTGATGCAGTCGATGTACGTGCAGCACGAGCAGGTGTTCGTCGAAGTCGAGAACTGCGACATCTTCGGGTGCAAGAAGGAGCGGATGATCGATACGGCCGCGACGGCTAAGTTGCGTGCCGAACAGCCACTTGGCCGTTTCGTCGGGTTCGAGAACTACTTTAACCGCAGCCATCTCGCGACGAGTGAAATCGGGAAGATCTGGGCGACCACGGAGAGCTGGTCGGACTTCGTCGGACAGCTCTTCAATCTGCCGTTCTATCGCGCCCTTGCGTTCACGCTGGTGTTCACGTTCGCATCGACGCCCTTCATCATCCTGCTCGGCTTTCTGATCGCGCTATCAGTCAACGCCCTGCATGAGCGGCTGAAGGGCCTCGTCATTTTCTTCTCGCTGCTTCCGTTCGTCGTCACGCAGCTGGTCGGCTCGCTCATTCTGTTCTGGATGATCGATGCGCGCGGCATCGTCGGGAATTCGCTGCAGTTTCTCGCCAACGATCCGGACTTGTCGCTGAAGGCGTCGCCGACGCTGACCTGGGTGATGCTGATCGTTTACGGCGTCTGGCACGCAGCCCCATTCGCGTTCGTCATTTTCTATGCGGGGCTTCAGACCGTCCCACAGGACACGATGGAGTCCGCGATGATCGACGGCGCATCGCGATGGCAGCGCACGCGTTTTGTGACGATCCCGCACATCACGCCGCTGATCACGTTCGTCGCGCTCATCCAGCTCATGGACAACTTCCGCGTGTTCGAGCCGATCGTCGGCTTCAACGCCTCTGCGCACGCAACGTCGCTGTCCTGGATCATCTATAACGACCTCGACGGCGAGGCGCGCCTCATCAACTCCGCCGCGACCACATCGGTGCTCACCATCATCGGCGTCGCGATCCTGCTGTCACCGGTGCTCGTCAGAACCTGGCGGGACTGGACCCTGAAGACCTGAGGCACGCGGCATGGCGGACACAACATCGGCGAAGCAGCCGCTCGGACTTCAGATCGCGACGGCGGCCTTCATCCTCGTCTGGCTCATCATCGCAGCCTTCCCGTTCATCTGGACGCTGTGGGGATCGTTCAAGGTCGAGCTGGATTTCTTCTCAAAGGAAGACTGGACCAACGCCATCACCGGCGTGCGGACAGTCCAGGAGACCGGCAATGCGTTCACGCTGAACGGCTATGAGGGCGCGTGGATTCAGGAGGATTTCTGGCGCTCCGTCATCAACACGTTCCTGATCTGCTTCTTCGTCGTCTGCACGTCCCTGACGATCGGCACGCTCGGCGGATACGCCCTGTCGCGGACGACGTTCCGCTATGGGTTCTGGCTGCTCGTGATCGCGCTCATCTTCCGCGCCATGCCGCCGATCACACTGGTCTCAGGGTATCTGCTTCCGTTCTTCGAGTGGGGCCTCTGGGGTCATCTCTCGACGACCATCATCGTGCTCGTTGCGATCAACCAGCCGTTCACGCTGTGGCTGCTGCACTCGTTCTTCTCGAAAATCCCGAAGGACCTCGACGAGAGCGCGATGGTTGACGGCTGCACGCGCTGGCAGGCGTTCCGGCACGTGATCATTCCGGTGATGTGGCCGGGCGTGATCACGACGGGGTTGTTCTCGTTCCTGCTCGCCTACAACGACTTCGCGGTCACCGCGATGCTGCTGTCGAAGGAAAACCAGACGATGGTGCCGAAGATCGCAGGCTTCCTCGGCACAACGCAGACCGAAGGCAATGTCATGTTCGCAGTTGCAGCCGTCGTCTCGGCGACGGTGCCGCTTTTTATCCTCGTCATGGTGTTCCAGCGCCAGATCGTCAGCGGGCTCACCGCCGGCGCCGTGAAGGGCTGAGACCATGGGCAGCATCAGTCTCCGGAATCTCACCAAGCGCTGGGGCACGTTCGTCGGCGTTCAGGACCTGAACCTTGAGATCGCCGACCGCGAATTCCTCGTCCTGCTCGGGCCGTCCGGCTGCGGCAAGACGACGACGATGCGTATGATCGCCGGGCTTGAGGACATCACCGAGGGTGAAATCTGGATTGGCGATACGCTCGTCAACACGCTGGAGCCGAAGGACCGCGACATCGCGATGGTGTTCCAGTCGTACGGTCTCTATCCGAACATGACCGTCTACGAGAACATCCGGTTTCCCTTGAAGATCCGGAAGGTCGACAGCGGATCGCACCATGAACGGGTCATGCGAGCCGCCGCCATGGTCGAGCTGCAGGACTTCCTCGACCGTCGGCCCAAAGCGCTCTCCGGCGGCCAGCGGCAGCGCGTGGCGCTGGCCCGCGCGATCGTGCGCGAACCAACCGTGTTCCTGATGGACGAGCCGCTTTCGAACCTTGATGCGAAGTTGCGTGTCTCGACGCGGGCGCAGATCAAGAACCTGCAACACGAACTTGCAACGACGACGATCTACGTCACCCACGACCAGATCGAGGCGATGACGCTCGCCGACAGGGTTGTCGTCATGAACAAGGGCGTCGTCCAGCAGGTCGGCGCGCCGAAGGAAATCTACAATCGTCCGACCAACACGTTTGTCGCGGGCTTCATGGGCACGCCGGCGATGAACCTGATCTCAGGTGAGATCGCCGACGGTGTCTTCACGGCTGAGAACGTGCGCATTGAAGGTCTGCCGTCGCGCAGGTCCGGTCCGATCACGCTCGGCTTTCGCGCGGAGGATGCGACGCTCGTAAACGGTGAGGCTGCTAATCTGACGGCACCTGTGTTCAGCTTCGAACTGTTGGGCGAGGCGTCGATGG
>JBCBXS010000174.1:0-5802 GCA_039816475.1 Pseudomonadota bacterium
CCGCAGAACGCCGTGCGACCCGTGTCGTTGCACGCGACATTCAGAGACGAGGTCGTTTGCGGGCGGAGCGGCTGGACGGGCATGATCAATCGGTTGCGGGGTCTCGAAAAGCGAGCGCGAGACTTGTCCTGCAACCGTTAAGCCGCGATTAAGGCTGTCCGCCCGCGCCACGCTTTGCCTGCGTTGGTTTCGCGGCAATCAGTGGAGACGCACGATGGCGAAGTCCGGCAGCGGCGACGGCTCAGGTGATGGAAGCGCGAAGCCCGTGGCGGCGGAGGAGGGCGGGTTCCTCCAGAACCTGCAGAGCTACGGTGACCGCGATTTCTCGATCTACATGCGCCGCGCGTTTGCCCGCTCGCAGGGGTTTCAGACCGACGAACTCGCGCAACCGATTATCGGCATCGCCGACACGCGATCGCGCTACAACCCCTGCCATCGCCACTTCCCCGAACTGGTCGAGGCCGTCAAACGTGGCATCGCGCGCGCCGGCGGCACGGCCTTCGAGTTTCCAACCATCTCGCTGCACGAGTCCACGCTCGCGCCAAACTCCATGAAGTTCCGCAACCTCATGGCGCTCGACACCGAGGAGATGATCCGCGCGCAACCGATGGACGCGGTGGTCCTGATGGGCGGTTGCGACAAGACCGTGCCGGCACAGCTGATGGGTGCTGCGAGCGCGGGCCGGCCTGCGATCCAGTTGATTGGCGGGCCTCAGATGACGTCACGCTACCGCGATGACCGCGTTGGCGCCTGCACGGACTGCCGCAAATTCTGGATGCAGTATCGCGGCGGCAAGCTCTCGGCCGACGAGATCAGCGACGTCGAAGGGCGCCTCGTGACCACGGCCGGGACGTGCGCGGTCATGGGCACGGCATCGACGATGGCGGCGATCGCCGAAGCGCTGGGCATGACGTTGCCGGGCACCGCGGCGATCCCGGCGGTCCATGCCGACAGGTTGCGGGCTGCCGAAGCAAGCGGCGCTGAAGCCGTCCGCCTCGCCGGATCGAAGCTGACGCCTGACAGGATCATCACCGCCGAGGCGATCGACAACGCCATGCGTGTTCTGCTCGCGATCGGCGGCTCCACCAACGGGGTCATCCACCTTGCAGCCATCGCGGGTCGGCTTGGGCTGTCGCTCGACCTGCGCCGTTTCAACGAGCTGAGCGACACGACGCCGGTTGTCGCCAGCGTGAAGCCGGTCGGTGACGAGTTCTATATGGAGGACTTCTTCGCAGCCGGCGGTGTCGGCGCTGTGCTCCGCGAACTCAAGCCGCTTCTGCACCTGGACTGCGTGACAGTGACCGGCGAGACGCTTGGCGCGCGCCTCGCGGACGAAGATCGTCTCTACGTTGATCGCCGCGTGATCCGCTCCGCCGCCGACCCGGTTGAACCGCAAGGCGGTCTCGTCGCGCTGTTCGGGTCGCTGGCGCCGGATGGCTGCATCATCAAGCGGTCTGCGGCGACGCCAGAGCTGTTCGAGGTCGAGGGCCGCGCGATTGTGTTTTCCTCGCTCGACGATCTCTCCGCGCGCATCGACGATCCCGAACTCGATGTGACGGCGGCCGATATCCTCGTGCTGCAGAACGCCGGTCCGCGATCGGATTTCGCGATGCCGGAGGCCGGCTTCCTGCCGATCCCGAAGAAGTTACTGGCCGAGGGCGTCACCGACATGGTGCGGATTTCGGACGCGCGCATGAGCGGGACGGCCTTCGGGACGATCGTTCTGCACGTGGCGCCAGAGGCAGCCGTTGGCGGGCCGCTCGCGTTCGCTGAGACCGGCGACCGGATCCGGCTCAGTGTCGCGAGCCGGTCGCTTGATCTGCTGGTTGATGAGGCAACGCTTGCAGCGCGGCGCAAAGAGGCTACCGAGACGCAGAAGGCTGCGACGGCGGCTGGATCGCGGGGCTACGACCGGCTGTTTCGCGCACATGTGATGCAGGCGCCGGACGGCTGCGATTTCGACTTCTGCAAACCGGACGAGGCAAACGTTGGATAGCCGAGCCAGCGTCGGTGTGATCGGCTAAGTGCCAATCGTCCGGGGCGAGTGAGTAAAGCGGAGTGTGCGGCGTTGAAATCGCGAGGCAAAGAAGTCGACGGCGTCCTGCTCCCGCAAGTCAAAGGCCGCGTGGGCCGTAACTGGATCGTCGATCTCTGCCTTGTGGGCGCGATTGCCCTTGCCGTCGTAGCCCTCGGGTCAGCGGCGCGCTCGCAGATGATGACAGGTGAGGGCGCAGCACCGCTGCCCGACCGGCGCCCGATCGCTTGGGGCACGGCCGACGATATCGCGTTTGCGAAGGATCTCTGGCCGCGACTGCTCGCGGCGAAACTTGTCGGCGCTGGTCGTCTGCAGGCGTTTCCGCGAAAAGGCGAACGCCCGCACGGTGCGGTCCAGCAGGTGACCGCGGTCCCCGTGCCATTTGGCGATGCCAAGCGCCGAGTGATCGTCAAAGCGAACCACCGCGGCGAAGGTCTGACGCCCAAGGTGGTCTGGACCAAGCCCAACGACAAGTTGACGGGCTACGCCGTGATGGCGAAACGCGCGTCGGGCTACGACGCGAAGAACAGCGACTGGTTCTGGGCCGTCTTCAATCCCGACGGCACGGTCCGCCAATTCGATGGCCGCGCCATCGCTGGCCGCGTCGACACCGGCAACACGAACGGCTGCATCGGCTGCCACGTCAAAAAAGGCGGGGACGACCTCGAAACCATGACGGCAAAGTAGGCTGGTGGCTGCTGAAGCAAAGGCGGCTGGGTATCACGACTGAACCGTCGAGCGCGCTGAGATTACGAACCAGGTGCACCTATCCAACTTCGGCAACAGCGCTGAGCCGCAAATAGCCAACACCTGAAATGACCGTCCCAGTGTCCGGTCAATTTTTTCTAAATTCATATGGATGCAGGAAAGTGATGATAGCGGACGGGTGGCTTGGCCGGTCGCCATCATTCTCATCAGCTCTGTCTCATGACCTTCTATGTCGCCTCGTAGACTGAAACCATCGCAATCGATGCCTTTGCCAGGGCTGATCAACATGGCTGAGTATGAATTCGGGTCGCGCCTTACGCGCTTTTTTCGAGGTGGGACTCGCTTGACCGCCCCTGAGTCCCAGATCCTGGCAGAGTTTCTCGATCGATTGCCGAGCCACCTGCAGCCGACGGTGAAAGAGCAATTCGAACTCTACAATCTCGTCCAACGCGAGATCGATGGCCGCGCTCTGAACTTCTACAGAATTGAAAGCCAACTCTCGTTCTCACCGCGCCGACCGCTGCCTTTGCTCCCGCAGATCGATGAGCCGGCTCATCACTTGTTAAAGCTCAAATTCGTCAATCGATCAGACGCGTCAGTCGTGCACGCAACGTTGCAGGCGATCCAACGGCGGGCGTTCTGCATCTCATTTGATCGCGCGATTGCTCAATCGGAAGAGCTTTCCTTTGTTTCGCAGACCGAAAGTTGGCGGAACGCTTACAAGAGGCCCTGATCACTCAGGACCCACTCGTGTCAGGGTTGCGTCCGCGAGACCTAAACACGGCCTTTCCAGGGGATCAGGCGGTTTTCGAGGAGACGCATGCCGACTTCGATGAGGAAGCCGATGACGCCGATGACGATGATGCCGATCAGCGTGATGTCGGTGCGCTGAAACTTCGAGGCGACGGTGATCATCTTGCCGATCCCTTTCTCAGCCGCGACCAGCTCCGCGTCGACGACGGTGTGGCCGGCAAAGCGAAAGCCGTCATCTTTTTACGTGCTGGAGAACGACGAAATAGTTGCGGACTTCGTGGATGAGATTGGCCACGGCGAGCGCTCACTTCTCATGAAGGATGGCTGAGCTAGACTGCCGTGCCACTATCATTGCAGTAAAACAAGCGACAGGCGGCTGCCACACGCGCCGACGAAAACGTCGCGTGCGTTGGGGACAGTGAGGACCGCTATGGTATTTCGGCGTGCGCGGGAGAAATACGAACGCCGCTTTGGCGAGATTTGGGAAATGGATCGTGATGTCTGCAGCGCCGAGCGTAGAAGAAGCTGCGATTGACAATGATGTGTCACGGCGCGTCACGGCTGTGATCACGACCTACAACAGCGCTCATGTAATCCGAGCGACGCTTGAGGCAATTCCGACCGGCGTCCATGTCATTGTCGTCGACAATGCCAGCCGGGATCAGACGGTTACCCTTGTTCGTGGCGCGCGGCCTCAAGCGAAGATTTACGCACAAGCGCTGAATGTTGGGTTTGGCCCGGGCTGCAACGTCGGATTGGCGGACGTGACCACCGAGTTCGCAGTCGTCATCAATCCTGATCTCGTTGTGGCTCCTACTGCGATCGCGCGCTGTCTCGCGGCAGCGGATCAAATGCCGGATGCCGCAATCGTCGGTTGTCGGCAACGTGATGCGCAAGCAGCGGCCTTAGCACCGGCGTCTGATGCAGCGGTCAGTGATGTGGAGAGCTTATCGGGCGCATTCATGTTCATGCGTATAGCGTTGGTGCGTCCGCTCGGCTTTTTTGATCCGAACCTCTTCCTGTATTTTGAGGATAGTGATCTCAACCTTCGGGTGCGCCTCGCAGGGCATCGGCTCATTGAAGTTGCCGCCGCAAGAGTCCAGCATCTCGGTGGAAAATCGACAGCAACGTCCCATGACTCGCAACTAGAGAAGATGCGGATCTGGGGCCAGTCATGCGCCTATTTTGCGGAAAAACACAAAGACCACCCAATTGGGCAACGCGTCGCGCGCAAGGTTCGCAGCTATACCCGGCGTGCCCGGATAAAGCGGCTTCTATGTCAGTTCGATGCCGCAGCGGAGCTCGAAGCCCGCATCCAGGGATTTAAGGAGTATCAGGCTGGCGGTGTGGCAACTCTGCGCGACAACCTGTTCGCACGGCGGTAATTCGCGAAGGTCACATTCATGGAACGGGACCGCTACTCCCTTCCCCGGTGACCGCGGCTCCCCGGTAAAAGGCAGACCCGACTCGGCGGGCTCGAATTCAACCGCCCCGTCTAAACCCGGCCTTTCCAGGGGATCAGGCGGTTTTCGAGGAGGCGCATGCCGACTTCGATGAGGAAGCCGATGACGCCGATGACGATGATGCCGATCAGCATGATGTCGGTGCGCTGAAACTTCGAGGCGACGGTGATCATCTTGCCGATCCCTTTCTCAGCTGCGACCAGCTCGGCGGCGACGACGGTGCCCCAGCACACCCCCATCGCAACGCGCGCGCCGATAAAGATCTCCGGCAGTGAGTTCGGGATGATGACCTTGTTCAGGATCTGCGTCTTCGAGGCGCCCAGCGAGTAGGCTGCGTGCACCTTCGGGATTGCAACGCCCGATACACCGGAGCGCGCGGCGATCGCCATGATCCAGAGCGCTGCAAGGAACAGGAGCCCGATCTTGGAGGCTTCGCCAATGCCGAACCAGATGATGAACAGCGGGATCAGCGCGAGCGGCGGGACGGGCCGCATGAACTCGACAATCGGGTCGAACCAGCCTCGGAACCAGTCGGAGAGGCCCATCGCGTAGCCGAGTGGGATCCCGACGAGCGTCCCGAACAGGAAGCCCATGAACACGCGGAACAGCGACCAGCCCGTCTGTTCGACAAGCGTGAAGCCCTGGAAGTTCTCGGTCAGGATCGTGACGAACTGGTTCCAGACCTGCTCCGGCGGGGGCAGCCAGATCGCCTCCATCTGCAGGCCGGTCGATGGCACGAAGATCAGCGTCCCCTTCGATGACATGCGAACCGAACCGTCTGAGACGGAAACGCTACCACCCGGGGCCAGCGGCGTGCCTTACACGGCTACGTCACTTGCACCG
>JBCBXS010000175.1:0-5787 GCA_039816475.1 Pseudomonadota bacterium
CTCAGCATCTCCTGAGCCATGTCCTTCGAGCCTTGCCGCATCATGTTCTCGAGATCGCGCATCATGCGCTCGAGGTCCTGCTGCGAGAGCATCTGGTTCTGGTTCATGCCCTGCGGCATTTGCCGCGGCGGCTGGTTCTGCGCCTGTTTCGACAGCTCATTCATGTACTGCGCGAGCGCCTGCCGGAGCTGCTTCATCAGCTCCTCGATTTCTTTGTCGGAGGCGCCGCGTTCGATTGCTTCAGACAGCTTGTCCTGCAATTCGCGCAGACGGCGTTGCGCATCGGAGAGGCCGCGACCGTCCTCGATGCGGACTGCGATGTGCCAGAGCTGCTCGATCATGCTGCGCAGGCCCTCGCGCGAGGTGTCCTGCTCAAGCCGGTGATAGACGCTGCGCAAACCGGTGTAGACGCCGAGATCCTTGATTAGATCTTCCGGCTCGATCGTCAGCGCGGCAAGCGACTTGCGCACGAGATCGCGGTAGCGCGGATCGACAACCAGGTTACGCCTCTGCTCGATCACCGCGCGCGCGAGCGGATGGCGGAACTGGCGTTCGGGTAAACGCATGACCTGTGGCTTTGACGCGCCGACGTTGCCGGCATGGTCGCGCGCGACAAGGGTCATCTCGACCCGCATGCCGGCCCATGGGTGCTTGCCGATTTCGTGGAAGCTCCAGGTCTTGCCGTCCTTGCTGCGGCGCGGCGGCAGACGGAGTGTGATCTTCGGCGGCCGCTCAAGCGGCGGGCGCGGTCCGACCAGGACGTCAGGACGGGCCCACTGCGTCCGCGGATCCTCCTCATCGGGCGGCAGCGGCTTGAAGCGGGCCTCGGCGCTGGCGACGCCGTAGTCGTCCTTGACCTCGTAAAACAACTTCATGCCGCCACGACGGGTGCGCTCGAGCGCCTTCGTCATCGCAATGGTTGGCGCGCGATCCGGAATGATCGAGACCTGCCAGCGGGACAGTTCGGTCGTCCCTGCAAAGGCTGCGACTTCGACGACGCCACGGGACAGCGCGAGCTTGGCATCTCGGATGGTGGACGACGCCGGCGTTGAGTTTGCCGGGCTCGTCTTCGCGGCGGCCTTCTGAACTTTCTCATCGCCGTCGGCGGGCTGGCCGTCTTTGGCGTCTGCGTTCGACGCGTCGGCCGCCTTGGTCTCGTCGGCCTCAGGCGCGTCGGTGGTCGCCATGACGTTGCCATCGGCGTCGAACGCTTCGATGCGCAGCTCCGGCAGGTCCTCGCCGCTCGCCCGGACGGTGATCACACTGGCCTCGGGCACTGCGATGGGCTTGACGTTTGTTTGGTCACCAACCGATGAGGCCGACGCCGATCGCGCAGCTCCATTGGTCAGGATGATCGCAGGCCGCGCGGTATACGTCGGCGGCGTGATCCAGGCATCGACACGGGTCCGGGCCGCAAGCGCCGACGCGTTTCCAAAATCGAACGCTGCCATCAACCGGCCGGGTGCCTGATGGCCTGCGAGACCGAGCGTCAGCACCGCAACCAGCACCGCAAGAGCCCGAAGTGCGATCGGGTCGTGCCGATCGGTGCGCGGATCAGGGGTCGGCACGCGCAGCTTTTCGGCGGCCTCGGCCATGCGGCGCCGGTGAGCGGCCCAGAGCGCACCGGTTGTGCTGCCCTCAGGTGCGTTGCGCACCGTGTCGTCCATCGTGGTCGCCGGACGGTGGGCGATGCCGGATTTCTCTTCGACCGTCCGCAACGCCTCATCGCGCGATGGCAGCGGCGTGCGCAGCATTACGATCAGGCCGACGATAGCTGCCAGCGCGAATAGGCCAAAGACGATCTGGTGGGCGAGCGGATCGAGCAGGTCCCAAAGACCCGCGAAACTGACCGCAGCAAACAGTAGCGCCGGCATCAGCACCAGCCAGACGCGGGGCCAAAGTCGCTCAGCGAACATCACCCAGCGCGTGCGCCTGATCTTGCCCTCCAGCTTTCGCGTGATGGCGTCTTGCGATCGGGGCGTCTTGGAGGTGCGATCCATGCCTGATCCTACCAGAAGGAGGTTTCGCGTCGGTCACGTAAATGCGTCGCGGCGCGCTGCCTCAAAGGTTAAGGCAACGCCTGGGGGGCGGGGATTAAGTTCGCTTAATGAACCTGGATCTCTCAGAGAGCGTCCGGCCGGGAACGCGCCCAGAAAACTGGGTCACTTGAGCCAGTCTGGAACCCGGTCGAGATCAATTAACTCCGCGATCGTTTGGCGCGGGCGAATGACATCGAAGTTTCGGCCGTCGACGAGCACTTCGGCAACGAGCCCGCGCGAGTTGTACGTCGACGACATCACAGCCCCGTAAGCGCCCGATGTCATCAGCCCGAGCAGATCGCCGGCCTTGGCGGGTGGCAGCGCCCGGTTCTGCGCCAGGTAGTCGCCGCTCTCGCAGATCGGACCGACGACGTCCTGCTGCGCCGGCGCCAGATCGCGGCGGGCTTCGGTGACCGGCCAGATGTCGTGATGGGCGTCGTAGAGCGTCGGGCGGATCAGATCGTTCATCGCTGCATCGACGATCGTGAAGGTCTTGCCCGGCATCTCCTTGGTCCGGACGACCTCCGTGACGAGGATGCCTGCGTTCGCCACCAGCATGCGACCGGGCTCAAGGACAAACGGCAGACCGAGATCGCCGAGCGCGCGATGGACAACATCGGCATAATCTGCCGGGCTCGGCGGCGGCGCATTGCCGACGCGGTCCGGCACGCCGAGGCCACCGCCGAGATCGAGATGCTTCAGCGTGATGCCATCCTCGCGCAGCGCCTCGACAAGCGATCGCATGCGCGCGTAAGCGTCGGCGAAGGGCTGCAGATCGTAGATCTGACTGCCAATGTGCATATGGATACCGGCGACCGCGAGACCGTCGGTCTCGTTGGCTTTGCGGTAGAGCGGACGGGCAGCCTCAAACGGCACGCCGAACTTGTTCTCGGACTTGCCGGTTGAGATCTTCGCGTGCGTCTTCGCGTCGACGTCCGGGTTCACGCGGATCGAGATCTCCGCCGTCCGGCCCGTTTCGCGCGCCACGCTTGCAAGAAGCTCGAGTTCAGACTCGCTCTCGATATTGAAGGACGTGACGCCGGCGCCGAGCGCCTCGGCCATCTCATCGCGGGTTTTACCGACGCCCGCAAAGATGATCTTGTCCGGCGCGACACCGGCGGCCAGCGCCCGCTGCATCTCGCCAACCGAGACGATATCCATCCCGAGCCCTTGCTTCGCGAGCAGCGTCAGGATCGCCTGGTTGCTGTTGGCTTTGACCGCGTAACAGATCAGTGGCTCCGACCCGTGCCGCGCAAACGCATCCCGCAGGACTTCGACATGCCGGGTGAGCGTCGCGGTGCTGTAGCAGTAAAACGGCGTCCCGACCTCGGCTGCGATCTCGGTCAGGGGCACATCCTCTGCACAGAGGACACCGTTGCGGTAGGCGAAGTGGTGCATGGTGAGGTCGTGCGGCGATCGCCGGCGTCAGGTCACCGCCAAGCAGCACGCGCTGACGATCGGGCGGATGAGGCGGATTGGTCGTGCCACACAGAATGTGACGCCGCCCCGTCGATCAACCTGTGTCGATCAGGCGGTCAGCAAGCGGCGGAACCGTTATCGCAGGAGGCCGTCGAGGATAAAACCCTTGTGCGGCTGACGGGTCGCGCCTTCCGGCTTGCCCTGTCCGGCTTCGGCGGTCGCGGATGTCTGCTGCGGCGCGGCGGTGTCACGTGGGGTCTCGAGGCCGCCGCGGACCCCGCAGCCGGCAACGGACAACGCAGCGGCGAGTAAGCCGAACTGCGCAACACGACCTGTCATACGGCGGGTCTGACCCATCCCCGTGTCACCTTTTGAGAGCCGCCTGCGCGTCAACGCAGCCTGCACCATTCTCAGCTCGCCTAAGCGGGAAACGTGTCTTTTTCCAGCTTCCGGAGCCAGCCCTTGGCAGATTTCCGCACCTGCTGTGGCGCTGTTCCCCCATAACTCTTGCGGCTGCGTACGGAGTTATCGACGCCCAAAACCGAGAAAACGGCCCCGGTGATCCGCTTTTCGACGCTCTGCATCTCGGCAAGACCGAGGTCTTCGAGGCCAACGCCTTTCGCATCCGCCAGCGCGACGAGGGTGCCGGTCACGTGATGCGCCTCGCGGAACGGCATCTTCAGTTCGCGGACCAGCCAATCGGCGAGATCGGTGGCGGTGGAAAAGCCGGCTCCGGCCATTTCCCGCATCCGCCCCGGCACTGGTTCAAGATCGCCGACCATGCCCGACATTGCGGCAACCGCGATCGCATAGCTGTCGAGCGCGTCGAAGGTGACTTCCTTGTCCTCCTGCATGTCCTTCGAGTAGGCGAGCGGCAGACCCTTCATGACAATCAACAGGGCCTGGAACGCCGCTGCGATCCTGCCAACCTTGGCACGGACCAGTTCAGCTGCGTCCGGGTTTCGCTTCTGCGGCATGATTGACGACCCAGTCGTCCAGGCATCCGAAAGCGTCACGAACCCGAACTGCGGCGTCATCCAGACGACGATCTCTTCCGACAACCGGGATAAGTGCACAGCCGAAATGCTGAGCGCCGCAAGCGTCTCGAGAACGAAATCCCGGTCCGAGACGGAGTCGAGCGAGTTCGCCGTCGGCCGATCGAAATCGAGCGCCGCCGCCGTCGCCTTGCGATCGATCGGAAACGACGTGCCCGCAAGCGCCGCCGCGCCGAGCGGGCATTCATTGAGCCGGCGCCGCGCATCGTGAAGCCGGCCGCGGTCGCGCCCGATCATTTCGACGTAGGCGAGCAAATGATGGCCGAATGTGACGGGCTGTGCCGGCTGCAGGTGCGTGAAGCCCGGCATGACCACATCGGCGTGACTCTCGGCCTTGGTCGCAAGCGTCGTCTGCAGCCCGTGCAGCGCCTGGTCAAACGCATCAATCCGATCGCGGATGTAGAGCCGGAAGTCGGTTGCGACCTGATCATTGCGCGAGCGCGCCGTGTGGAGACGGCCTGCCGCCGGACCCACGACCTCAGTCAGCCGGCTTTCCACATTCATGTGCACATCTTCAAGCGCCCGCGACCATTCGAAGTCGCCCGCCTCGATCTCGCGTGCGACCTGCCCCAAGCCCTTCACGATCTTCTTTGCATCCGCCGCGGTGATAATGCCGCAATCGGCGAGCATCTCGGCGTGCGCGACAGAGCCTGCGATGTCCTGGCTCGCAAACCTTTGATCGTAGGCGACGGAGGCGTTGATATCCTCCATCACCTCTGAAGGTGAAACTTTGAAGCGACCGCCCCACATCTTGTTTGCGGACTTCGCGGGCATGGGCACCTCGCATAAACTTGGCTGCGGCCGTCGCATCGCACGATGAGCGGGCCGACACTTGAGGGACGGAGACGGATGACTGAGCCATCGTCGAAATCAGAGCACCCTATGCGGGGAGGCCATAAACGGATGGCAGCCCACGTCGCAGTTGCCGCGGTGAGCGCCATCGTCGGGTTCGGCGCCGTATACTGGACGGGCAAAGCGACGGCAAACCCGCCAGCGTCAGCCCTCCTCAAGCAACACGCTTCGCCCGCATCGTCTGACGACGCGACGCCGGCTCAGACATCCAAGTCTGCAGAAGCCGCATCCCCGTCTGTCACGCGCGTCGCAGCTCCCGCTGCGCTTCCGACAAGCCCCGGCCGCAACGACCTCAGCGTCGGGGACATGGCGATGTTCGTCTTCCGCGCACCGCAGGCATTGCCGGAGGTTGCGTTCAACGGCCCAGACGGCACACCGATGAGCTTCGACGCCTGGAGCGGTCGCGTCGTGCTCGTGAACTT
>JBCBXS010000176.1:0-5770 GCA_039816475.1 Pseudomonadota bacterium
CGGAGGGCGCGACGACGTAATCGTACCCCTCGAGTGCTTCGATTGTCTGACGGGCAATGTCGGCCGTCGTCGCCTTGTCGCCAGAGTTGTGCGCCGGTTGCCCGCAGCACGTCTGGCCGGTCGGCACGTCGACGTCGCAACCGGCGTCCTGCAGCAGCTTGACGGAGGCAAATCCAACACTCGGCCGGAACAGATCGACGAGGCAAGTCACGAACAGCGCGACGCGCGGGCGAGCTTTGCTGTCAGTTTCGGTGTTCACGACCGCTCAAGCCTTTGCCGGACAAGGAATTTTGGCCGCGACGGTCCTGCCACCGCAGCTCAGAATGGGTACTGAGGGAGGCGGAGTGTGGCAAGCCGCCGCTCGTCGCAGCGGAATTGCGATGGATATCGGCCCGGGCGCAGCCGAAGCCCCGCCTAGCTCGCCTTCTTCTTCGGCGCGAACTTCAGCGGCTTCGCGGCGAGCTTATCGAGGTCGACGCCTTTGTCCCAGTAGGGATCGCTGCCGTAGAGCTCGACGAGGAATTCGATGAATGCGCTGACCTTCGCCGGCATGTAATCGCGGCTTGGGTAGACGGCGTAAATCGCATCCGACGACTGGCCGCGGTATTCCGGCAGGACAATCCGCAATTCGCCGCTCTCAAGCTCGGGTCCGATGTCCCAGGTTGAGCGGAGACCGATGCCGGCGCCGCCGAGCAATGCTTCGCGCGTAAAACCAGCCGAGTTGCTGCGCACGGAACCGCGAATGCGGAATGGCTTGATTTCCCCGCTGCTCGACTCGAGCCGCCAGTGGTCCTGATTGCCGGCCGGCAGACAGTTGTGCAGCTCGAGATCGGACAGATCCTTCGGCACGCCCATCTGTTCGAGGTATTTCGGCGACGCGCAGATGACGCGATGATCGACGGCAAGCTTCTTGGCGACCAGCGATGAATCCTGAAGCTCACCAATCCGGATCGCCACGTCGAAACCGTCACGAATGATGTCGATGACCTCGTCTGTCACGTAGACGTCGAGTTCGATCTCCGGATAGCGATCGAGAAAATCCGGCAGGTACGGTGCGATGTGCTTGGCCGAAAACGCGGTCGGAACCGTCACCTTCAATTGGCCGCGCGGCTTGGTGTTGCGCCGGCTGACGTAATCTTCCGCCTCTTCGACGAGGCTCAGGATGTCGACGACGCGCTGGAAGTAGCCTTCGCCGGTGTCGGTAAGCGTGAGGTGGCGGGTCGTGCGCTGGAAAAGACGTGCGCCGAGGCGGTCCTCAAGCATGCTGATGCGCTTGGAGACGACTGCCGGCGAAAGCCCCATTTCGCGGCCCGCTGCTGACATGTTTCCGGTTCGTGCGACCCGTGCGAAAATGTCGAGATCACTGATCGCAGTCACTGCGCTGTCCTTGTTGAGCACCCGGCGTCGTACGGCCATTGTCGCTTCCCTGATTGTGCTCGGCGTTGACTAAACTGTGTCTCGTCTCAGCGCATTTGCGAAAAGTATTTTGAGAATTCGGCGAAAACAACAGCAGGGTGACGGTATCGCAGGCACTGTCGGGCCGTGCCGGCGCAATCGGTCGTGTACGCCGGCGGGCGGCGGCGTATAACGGGACGCTGCCAGTGCAGTCTGGGGGACACGGTTAAGGGGGTGGCGTGAGGGTTCGCCTGGCTTCTGCGTTGGCGCCACGGGCGTCGCGAGCGCTGTCCTCCGGCCTGCTTGCAGAGCTTGCGGCCGTCCTTCCTGTCGCGCGGATCCATGGTGATCTGGCGAGCCGACGCGTCATGGCGGTCGGTCAATCCGTGGTGCCCGACGTTGTCGTCGCGCCGGCGACAATCGATGAACTGTCGGCCGCGGTCGGCGTCGCGCGCAGGCTCGAGACTGAAATCATCGTGATCGGTGCAAGGACGGGTGCGCGATCGGCGCGCCAGAGCCCGGGCGCCAAGAAAGCGGCCGCACGCACGATCGCGATTGTGACGACACGGATGGCAGAAGCGCCCACCGTCGATGTGGTCTCCGGAACGGTGACTGCGCCGGCTGGCGCGTCGCTCGCCTCCGTTGAGGCCGCAGTCGCCGAGGCCGGACTAGCGCTGCCGCTTCTGCTCGACGGGCCCGGCTCAGCCACGCTCGGCGGCGCAGTGGCAGCAGACAGCTACGGCGTCGGCGCCATGGGCCGTGAACCGCTGCGCGCGCACGTGGCGGGCCTCCGCGGTCACACTCCGGCCGGCGATGGGTTCGCGCTCGGCGATCCCCTCATCGATGCCGGCTTGCCAGATTTGATGTCTGTCGCGCTTGAGGGCATCGGCGTCGGCGTTGTCTTGAGCAAAGTGACGTTGCGGTTGCGCTCCGGCAAACGCGACGGCTTTGCGGTTGCGCATTATCCATCGCTGGAAGCCGCGCTCGGGCTCTCCCGACTGATCGGCACATCGGGGCAGGATGACGCGGCCGTGGAGCTCCTGAACGCGGAGGCTGTTGCGCATCTTGGTTCGGCGTTTTCGGCGCAGCCGATCACTGCAGTCGTCGCGTGGCGTGCCCGACCTTATGTCGCGACCGCTGACGAGATTATCGCAGCCTCGATTTCTGCCAGTGGCGGGACGCAGGTTATGTCGGCAGGCTCCGCCGAGCAGACCGCTCTGATGGCGCGGCGTTTGTTTTCAGCGCTTGCAACACTGCCGCGCCACGCGTCCGGCGCGCGGGATATCGAGGTCGCGCTCGCGCCGAACCGCGCCGCCGAAGTGCTCTCAGAGATCGACGCGCTTGCGGCCAGCGCCGGGCTCTCCATCCCCTGGCGGCTGAGTGCGCGCGACGGGTTCATCGCCGTCGCCGCTGGCGAGGGCTTTGGCGATGTTGCAGCTGTGCTGGAGCACGCAGGCGGCCGGTCCATCCGGCAACCGTCGGGCGTGGCGCGCGGGGCGGTGCCTACCGAGACAACGTCGCTGCGCCAAAGGCTTTCTGGCAGTGGCAATCTCGTGCCTCCCAGCCTGACGATGGCGCCATGACCGCAGACATCGACACCGCAGAGAGCATCGAGTCGGCCTTCATCGAGACGCCGCCGCTGCCGCAAAGCCTGCCACCTCAGGTTGTCCGTCCGGCGGCGGCCTGGGAATTGGCGAGCCTCATGGCAGATGCGTCCGCCGACGCGCGTTCGGTTCGCATCGCGGGTTCAGGGACCAAAGACGCCGTCGGCCGGCTGCCGGATGCTGATCTGATCGTCCAGACAACGAGCCTGCGCGGCCTCAGCGATTACGCGCCTGAGACGGGAATGGTCCGAATTCTCGCAGGCACCACCGTTGGCGAAGTCGAAGTCGAACTCGCGCGGATCGGCCGGATGGTGCCGTCGGAGTTTCTCGATCTTGCACCGCTGTTCGGGTTTGAGCCCGGCAGCGGCACGCTTGGTGGAACGCTTGCAGCGGGCTTCGAGGGCCATCGTGCTGTCGCAGCCGGGAGGCTCTATCGGCACCTTCGCGATCTGGTGCTCATCACCGGTGACGGACGCGAACTCCGCCAAGGCGCACAGTCCGGCAGCGCGACCGGGCCTGTCGCGTTGGCCTCGCGGCTCGCGGGAAGTTGGGGCCGCCTTGGCGCAGTCACCGAGGTGGTCCTCGAGACCGCACCGCTGCCCGAGGCAAGCATCACGCTTGTCCTGCGCGGCCTGACCGACGACCTCGCGACGGCGGCGCTGTCTGATGCCCTTCGCGCCGATTGTGGCGTGACGGGCGGCGCGCATATTGATGCCCATCTGATCGCGCGGACGCCTGGTCTTGAAGGGCTCGGCGCAACGGAGACGGCCACGCTTCTTCGTCTTGAAGGCCGCACCGATCGTGTTGGCGCCGCAATGGACACGCTGACCAAGGCGCTCGCGATCTACGGGACTGCGGACCTGATCGGTGATGCCGAAACCGCCGATCTCTGGCGCGAGATCAACCGCCTCGCGAGTTTTGTCGGCAGCGGCGAACCGCTGTGGCGCATCGCAGTCAGTCCTTCGCGGATGGCGGGCGTGCTCGCAACGATCCGCCGTGCGTTCGATGCCGCCGTCATGATCGATGGCGCGGGGCGGACGGCGTGGGTCGAACTGCCGTTCGCCGCTGACGCCGGTGTCACGGAAGTCCGGCGCAGTCTCGCCGCCGACGGAGGTCTCGCAACGCTTGTCCGCGCGGCCCCTGACAGTCGCGCGGTGACGCCGTGCTTCCCATCGCTCGGTCCAGCCGCGGCCGATCTCGCCCGCTCGCTGCAACGCGAACTCGATCCGGCCGGCAACCTCTCGAAGGATGGCGCGTATGCAGGACGCTGATCCGAGGCAGCAAGGCCCGAGAGGCGATCGCGGGCGCCCACCGCGCGGCGGGCCGGACAGCGACCCGATTTCAGGCCTCGACGCATGCACGCACTGCGGGCTCTGCAACGCCGTCTGCCCGACCTACCTGGAGACACGAGACGAGCGCGAGAGCCCACGCGGGCGGATCGCGCTCATGCAGCTTCTAAGCGAGCCCGGCATCCGCGATCCGGATGTGTTCGAGACGGCGATGGCCCACCTCGAAAGCTGCGTGATGTGTGGGGCCTGCGAGCCGGCTTGCCCTGAAGCCGTGCCGTTTGCCCGGGAGATGCGGCGGACACGTGCCGAGATCGTCGAAAGCGGTGCGGTGCCGCGCGCGCGGGCGAAGGTCTACCAGTTCTTCGCGAGCCGCATCGCGACGCCTGAGAAGCTCGGCCGCCTGTTTCGTATGTTGCGCGCGATGCCGAAGGTGTCGCGGCGTCTGCTTGGCGACGGACTTGAACTGCTTGCCGAGGGCGTGGCGGCTGCCGGTGCGCGCGATGGCAGCGGCTCTGAATTCGGCGTTGCGGGAACGGCGCTGACGTCGGGGGTGCCGCGCGGACGCGTCCTTCTCGTCGGCGGCTGTCTCGAGCGCATCCAGAGGCCCGCGATCGTTGACGCTGCGATCCGCCTGCTCGCCCGCCGCGGCTACGACGTCGAGGTGCCGTCCGACGCCGGATGCTGTGGCGCCATCGCTGACGAACTCGGCACGCGCAGTGTTGACCGGTCCTTCGCCATCGCCAACCGAACGGGATGGGGCAAAGTTCTCCAGCGCCAGCCGCGCAGCGCTGAGACGCCACGGCCGCCGGTCTCCGCAGTCCTGACGCTGTCGGTGAAGTGCCGCGATCACGTTAAGGGCGGTGTGCGCGATCGAGAGCCCGATGCTCACAACGACGATGACCCGCTGGATACGCTGCTCGGACAAGCAAAGACCGTCGTCGAGTTTCTCACCACCGTCGATATTGGCGCGCCGGAGCGTTGGTCGACGTTGCGGGTCGGCTATCTCGGCGGTTGCAGCCCTTGCGCGGGGGCCGCCTCCGGCGCCGCCGATCCGATGATCGTGCTCTTGCGAGATGCGGGCTTCACGGTGGTGCCGCTCGCTGAAGCCGGGGTCTGCTGTGGGGGCCGCGGGGCCTTCCCCTATATGCAATCCCGCATGGCGGAAGAGTTGCGCGGGCGGAAACTGCGCCAGCTCGCGCGCACCGATATCGACGTGGTTGCCGTCGACGACGTTGGCTGCACAACCGTGCTCGGCGGCGATCAACTGCTGCCGGCTGTTCACACGGTTGAACTGCTTGATTGGGCGTACGGCGGGCCGGTGCCATCCGGCCTCGGGCGTTATCGGAACTTTGCCGTGGACGTGCCCGTACCCGAGGAGACGCCTGAAGCCGCTGTTAGCTGATCATCGGCCAAAGGCGCGACGGCGTGTCGGCCGCCCAGGCCCTCCGCAACCGTGGCAGGCACCCGGCGGTTGCCAGCAAA
>JBCBXS010000177.1:0-5767 GCA_039816475.1 Pseudomonadota bacterium
CGCACCCGGCTCCGACGACGGGCCGCTCCAGGTGCAACTCCACGTGGTTCCACCGGGCGAAGAACTGAACGGTGTTGAGACGTCCATGACAGGACGCGCGCGGCAGATCCCGCAGGTGATTGCACCGGCGACGCGCGGGCTCGCGGTGCTGCGCGCGCCGATCAACGCGCGGGCCTATGCCGGGCGCGTCGTGCGCGATCTGCAAAAGAGCGGCTGCCGCAGGATCGGCCTGCCGCAGCGGGGCCGTCAGGTTCAGACGAGAAGCGTCAACCAGTCCCGTTCGTGAGGGCCGTCGGCGTCTGTGTCGGGGGCCGACGAGGTGCGCTTGGCCTCAGGCCCTGTCGACATGGCACCCTGTGAATAACGGACACCCGGGAATGGAATGATCTGCGCGCTCGGCCGCGATGACGCCGGGACGCTTGCCGCGGGATGGGCTGTTTCAACCCGGTCCTCAAAGAGATCATCTGCGGCTGCAATTGCCGCTTCGGTCATTCTGAATTGAAGGATGGTCGCCATCGGTCTGCGCTTCGGTTGTCCAAGTCCTGTGGATAACCGAACGGCGCTTCGCCAGACCGGTCAACGCGACCAGCGGGGCTTATCCGTGTTCTGCACACAACGCGAGCAATCGGGCCACAGGGCCTTTGCGGGCCTGCGAATCTCAGAGCCCGGGATTGGTCAGCCAGTCGTGCAGGACATCCGGCTGCGGGCAGACATCGACCTCGATAACCCAGAGATCGGGATCGAAGCGGGCCTGCTCGGCGACGTGGGCGTCTGCCTCCGGCTCCGGCCGCTCGAGCTCATCGAAGACGGGCACCAGGCGGTGGATGGCATCGGCATCGAAGCTGCCCGCGAAGTCCGGCCCGTAGAGGCGAACCGTCGTACGGTCGATGACAACCTTTACGAAGAGTGCGCCGGCATCATCATCGCCGTGGCGGACGACGACGGCGTTCGCGTTGTGGACGGTGCAGATGCGCAGGAACGCCTGCACCCAGATTTTCGCTTTCAGCCGCATCGCCCGGTTTTAGCGGCCGGGCGCGCGCCGTCCAGCCGCCGCACGCGTTAAGAGATCAGCGGGTTGCGGCGCCGGTGCGCGCACGCGCGGTGCGGATCTGGTCCGTCACCTGCTTCGAGCCAAGCGCCTCGATCAGCGGACCCGACACGCGCCCGGTGCGTTTGAGACCAAGGTCGCGCTCGAAATGCTCGATCGCAGCGCGCGTCAGCGGTCCCAGACGGCCGTCGATCCCGCCGACCTCATAGCCAAGGCCCGAAAGCGACGTCTGGACCGTGCGGATGATCCGTCCCGCGACCGGACCCGGCGGTTGCTGAAGCGCGCCCGGTGCGCGCGGACGACCCATGATAAGCGTCTGCAAAAGGTCGTCGCTCGGCTGGCCGGACAGCGGCAGGCCGTGATCGAATTCGTAGGCGACAATTGCCGCGCCCGTCCGCAGACCATCGACGCCGTCGACGCTGCCGGGCGCATAGCCTTTGAGTTGCAGCTCACGCTGGACGGCGACAACGAGCGCGCGGCGGTCGCCGTGAATGACAGCCGGTCCTGACTTCAGAACAGGCGCTGCGGCCTCGGCGCGCTGCTGGGCTTTCTCAACAGCCGCACTCGGCTGCTCGCTGATCCGCTGCGCGAGCGCGACGGTTGTCCCCTCACCCCGCTTCGCCTGGAAAGCGAACAGATTGATCGTGACGCTCGTCATCATCAGCACGACAACGACGGTCAGCATGCGAATACGGCCGGAACTCATGGCGCTTCGCTCCTCAGATTTACGCGACCTGCCGAGAGAGCCATCGAGGTCTTAAGAACCGCTTAACCCTGTCTGCGCTTGCCCCCGCAGCCGGCCTGCGATTGACGGCATTCGAGCCAATGCCTTCAGACGCTGGAGACGGGTTGCCGCTACGGTCGAATGATCTGCCGGGGGGTCGGCAGAGAGGGGAAACTCTATGTTCACGCGTCTAGCTCTGGCTGGAATGCTCGCTCTCGCGATGGTGCCGACACGCGCGCTCGTTGAGCCGGGCAGCAAGCTTGCCATCGAGAGTCGAAAGCCGTTCTGCGAGCGCAACCCGCATACGTGTGGTGCGATCCAGGAGGTCTGGCTCGGTCTTCGGACCAAGGCGCTGCTGGTTGCAGGGTCCGCTTATCGGATCGTGGTCGCAGAAATTGCCAAGGCCGATACGGGCGCGCCCGGACAGGGGCCGTTGCCGCAGTGGCCGCCGCACGCAGCCGACCTCAAAGGCACCCTAAACGCCCGTGACCGCGCACTCGACTGGCAGGCGCCACCGCAAACCGACACCGTCCGCTGACGCAACGTTTGTCGCGCCGCCCCAACATGTCTTCGCATCAGTCGAACGCCGTCGCGACCATCGGGCTTTTGCAAGGGCACGTCCGAGCCGGTATTGCGTTCAGACCTTGCAAGCCGCGCGACCGAGCGGGACCCCCAATGACCTTTGACGAAATCCGCGAGAACTTCGAGCTGCTCGACGATTGGGAAGACCGGTACCGGTACCTGATAGAACTCGGCCGGGGACTGGAACCGCTGCCCGACGCTCTGAAGACGGACGCAACGAAGGTGCGCGGCTGCGCGAGCCAGGTCTGGCTCATCAGCCGCACCGACGACGATGTCGGCAAGCTGTCATTTCAGGGCGAGAGCGACGCACACATCGTCCAGGGTCTGATCGCGGTCCTGCTGGCTCTGCATTCCGGCCAGACGGCAGACGAAATCCTGTCGACCGACACGCTCGCCGCGTTCGCAGGCCTTGGCCTCAGCGATCATCTGACGCCGCAGCGCTCGAACGGTCTCGCCTCGATGGTCGCCCGCATCAAGGCAGACGCCCAGGCGGCAAACGCCGCCTGAGACCGAGCTTCGCCAGGGCGAAAGCTTCCCGTCAGTTTGGCCTCAACTGCCCGCGCCAAAATCGTTTGGCCGTTCAGGGGCGTGGGTCGCATAGCCATAGTGCCGCGCAAGCTGGCCGAGGCCGATCTGCAGGAAGTGCTTCGCGGACCGCGGCGGCAGGGCGCGTGCCTTCTCAACCTGTGACAGTCCGCGATCGTGGCAGCAGACGTCGACGACGATGCCTGAGAGTTCCGGGCCGAGCCGGTCAAGTGCAGTGCGGATCGCATCCTGCGCGGACAAGGCACGATCAATGCGCTCGGCGGCCGCATTGCCGAGCTCGGTGCCACTGCACGTCTCGGGCTCGCGCTCAGCGTAGGTCACCGTCGTCCGGGCTGTCTCCGTGGCGCGCAGGTAATCGACCCGCAGCTTCAGGCCAGCGCGGAAGTCGGCCTCTGAAATCATCGGTGCACCGTTGCGGCCGCGACGAGCCCGGAGCCATGCGAGCGGACTGTCCCGTCCACTGAGGCCGACGCTTTCGGCATCGAACGTCGCATCGGAGGTCACCGAACAGTTGTAGCCTCTCGCGACGGCTGAGCTGCCACCGCGCAGGATCGCGCGGCCCCGTCGCGACAGGACATACCGGCGCGCTGCTGCCGCGTCCGTGTCGGCGTGGGCGCCATCAATCGCCGCAAGCCAACCCCGCTGCTCGGCATGGGCGACAATCGCGTCGGCGACCTCGATCCGCTCGGCGCCATCAGCGGCGACGATCACGCTCGCAGCGCCCGCATCACCGGTCCGCTCGAGGTAGGCCCCGCGTCGCGCAAGCCGCCGCAACGTGCGGATGATTCGCGCTTCCTTTTTCGCGCTCATTGCAGGCCTCCCGCAAACTCGGCCACCGACTGGATCGCGTAGAGATGGACAATCCGCGCGCTCTGCTCGAGTACTTCAAGAGCCCGATCAAAGGCCGGCTGATCGCGGGCGTCTTCGACGACGAGGCAGGCGTGCGCGACGGTCGTGCGGTCGCGGTCGAAGCACAGCCCGGTCTCGGTCAGCGAGAGCCCGCAGACGGTATGGGCGAGATACATTGCGACCTGACGCGCGCGGGCGACGTTGGCGCGTCCGCGGGTTGTCTGCCGCAAGAGGATCTCGTCGATCTGGAACGCGCCGGCGACAAGTTGCTCAAGGCAATTGCGAAGCGCCGCCCGCTCGCGGATCTCCGCCAGATGGTGCCGGGCGATCCCGTCGCCTGGCCCGAAACCCTCGTTGCTCACTGCTAGTGTCATCGTCATGCCGCACACCCTGACTGGGAGAGGTCCCGGACGATCGGGTCAGGCCACCCGTCCCGCGCCCCTCGATTTGCGAGGCCGGCTTGCTCGCCGCGCCCTTGCCGTGAAGGGTCGCGGACATCGTCAGGAGACATCCGAAACGCTAAGGGTTTGGTGAACGGCGGGGATAACCCGTGACAGGGTCAACGGCGGGTAAACGATAGCGAGGCGTAGTTGCAGCCCGCGCAAGTGAGCCAACGCTTCAGGAAATCATCGCAGCATCAAAGTCTTACGTCGAAAGTCGCGCGCGGTGCTCAGCCATCGCGACGCGTGCCGAGGCCCATTTTCTTTGCGAGCTGCGATCTCGCCTTCGCGTAATTTGGCGCAACCATCGGATAATCGTGCGGAAGGCCCCAGCGCTCCCGGTACTCCTCCGGCGACATCCCGTACTGCGTTCTCAAGTGCCGCTTGAGCGATTTGAAGCGTTTCCCGTCCTCGAGACAGACGAGATAGTCCGCCGTCACCGACTTCTTGACCGGGACAGCCGGGCGCGGGTCATCGCGCGGCGGCGTCTGGACCTGCCCATCCGCGCGCTTCAGCGCTTCGCTCACGCTGGCGATGAGCTGCGGAAGATCCGCCGGCTCGACGCTATTGTTGCTCACAAACGCTGCGACGATCCGAGTTGTCAGCTCAACCGTCGCGGGCCGGTCACCACCGATCGGCTCCGGTCCATCTGTCCCGCGTCGCCCCTGGGCCATGACGCAACTCTGCCCCTACTCACTGCCCCTCTTCTTAAGGGCGTCTGCAGTAAAGCTTCAATCCCCGCAAGCTTACTTCGGACTTCTGCTTAAGAGGATTGTGCACGCGCGAGACGACTTGGAGTGGAACTTCCCTTCTCTTGCAGTTGTTGCAAATCGTGCGCGTTTTCGGCCATGTCTTGACAGGTCATTGACCAAATCGCACATCGGCTGAGTTCTCGTGCCCGGGCCGTCCGGTCCATCCCTCGTCCCTGCCGCCCCGTCGTTTTGAGAGAGAGGCTTCCCGTGCGGTTCGTCGTTCTCGCAGTCGCGCTCGCCGGCTTCTGGTTTGCGCTGTCCGGATACTTCAAGCCGCTCCTGATCGCCGTTGGGACCGCATCGATCCTCCTCTGCCTCTGGGTCGCCTACCGGATGCGGACGATCGACGAGGAAGGCATTCCACTGCAGCTACTCGGGGGTTCGATCACGTATCTGCCGTGGCTGCTGATCGAGATCGTCAAGTCCTCCTGGTCGGTCGCACAGATTATCATCGACCCGCGCCTGCCCATCTCGCCGACGATGACGCGCGTCCGTGGCAGCCAGAAAACGCCGGTCGGCCTCAACGTCTACGCCAACTCGATCACACTGACGCCCGGCACTGTGACGACCAATGTTGCCGGCAACGACCTGACCGTCCACGCGCTGATCGCATCGAACGCGGACGATCTGGAAGGCGGCGACATGGACCGCCGCGTGACCCGGTTCGAGGGAGCCTAAGCCGATGTTCCTGCTCGCAACTTCGGCGGTGCTGATCGCCCTGATCCTCGCAGTGGCGCGCGCGATCCTCGGGCCGACCGCTTTCGATCGTGTGCTCGCTGCCAACGCCGTCGGGACGCTGGCGATCCTGCTGCTCGCAGCCCTCGGC
>JBCBXS010000178.1:0-5744 GCA_039816475.1 Pseudomonadota bacterium
GCCCGGGTGGCAGGACTGGGCGGCGAACAATTACTTCTTCTTCGGTGCGCTCGCGCTGGCCGCGATCAGCCTCTACAGCCTTCGCGTGACGAAATCAGACGCAGTGACCGACGCGACGGCCCTGCTGCGACGAGAAACGCCACGAAGAAGCCTGGCCATTCTACCCACGTGACGATCCCGGTCGCGTAGGTGATCACGAGTGCCAGGGCGCCCCAGGCCCAGACGAGGCCCATGAACCGCGCCATCGCGGCGGCAAGTTCCACATCGCTTGCACGGTCGGCGACCATCTGCCGGCCCTCACGCACCGCGATCATTGCAAATGTGATCGCAACGAATGCCGATACGCCCATGTGGAAGTATGCGAGGTGCGGTTCCGATCCCCGGGCTGCCGCCGAGAGAACCAGGACCACAATGCTCAGTGCAATCGTACCCATCCAGAAAATCATGTGCCGCTCCATCTCCCGCCCTCTGAGGGGCAATGGACCCCAGCTTTTGGTGCCCGAAACACAGGGTTAAAACAATCAAACACCGCTTCGCGACATCGCTAGCTTTGCTGTAACCCCAACGATCGGTGTCGCGGTGTCACATGCCGGGGCAATCGGGACGGCCCGGGCGCGGAAGATCGGGCCGCAAATCATGGGCCGGCGCGTTGACCGCGACCCGGGCGCCCGATATATCGGCTCAATCCGGCGGTGCTCCGCCGAACCAGATTGCGCTGCCTCTCAGTCGTAATACCGACTGTCCGGGCGGCACGGCGCTTGGCGCCCAATCCACACCCCAACGATGCGACCGCGCGCCTTAAAAGCCGGCTGCGCGCATAAAGGATTGATGTCACATGGCAAATACCGTTTCGGCGAAGAAGGCTGTCCGCCAGATCGAGCGTCGGACTGCCCGTAACAAAACCCGCCGATCGGCAATGCGGACCGAGGTCCGGAAGGTGGAAGAGGCGATCGCGTCTGGCGATTCAGCCGCTGCGAAGGCCGCCTTCAAGGTCGCAGAACCCGTAATCGCGCGTAGCGGCCAGAAGGGTATCGTCCACGCCCGGGCCGCAAGCCGAAAGGTCTCCCGCCTCGCCAAGCGGATCAAAGAGATGAGCGCACAGGCCTGACGCCGCACACGACGTTTGAAGGCACGCCAAACGGCGCCGACTCTGGCAGTCTCCGGCTTTGACTATTTGATCGGGGGACGGGCGTGGCGGCACACCTGAAGCCGGAGCGCTTTTCCGGCGAAGAATACGCAGAACAAACGATCGCGCTTTGCGGCCAGCGGCTGACGGGGCATCGTTCCGGCGCGCTCTACTGGGACGCGCAGGACGTGCTCATCGTCTCTGACCTGCATCTCGAGAAGGGTTCGGCGCGGGCACATCGCGGCGCTCTCCTGCCGCCGTACGATACGCGCGAGACGCTTCTGAACCTCGCTGAAGTGATCGAACACTTCGAGCCGGCGACGGTCATCTCACTCGGTGACAGCTTCCACGACCGCAACGGCTACGCCCGGATGTCGGACACCGACCGGCAGATCCTCGCGATGTTGCAGGATGACCGCGACTGGGTCTGGGTCACGGGCAACCACGATCCTGAACTCTCCGATGAGGCCGGCGGTGTCGTCGTCGATCAGATGAAGATCGGGCCGTTGACGCTTCGCCATGAGCCGCAGCCTGCGCGGGCGACGCACGAGATTGCCGGGCATCTGCATCCGGCAGCCAAACTCTCGATGTACGGCGCGAGCCTGCGCCGGCCCTGCTTCGTCAGTAATGGGTTGCGACTGGTGATGCCGGCGTTCGGGGCGTTTACAGGCGGGCTTAACGTTTTGGACGTCGCGTTCGAGCCGCTGTTCGGCAATGACGGCCTGGCGATCTGGATGCGTGGCGACGACGGGCTTTATCCGGTCGCCGCGCGGCAGTTGCGCTGCGACGGGGCTACAACGATGCGGCCCGCGCGTTCGTGAATTGCGCGTGAGGGGCGTGGCCGATAGCGGTGTTGCGCCGTGGCGCGATCAGGCGCCGGTCCGTCCCCGCACTCCAAGTACGACACGCTTGCCCATGACGTTCTCCGACGCCTTTCCGTTGCTCGTGTTCGGCGGGCCCTACTCGAACTTGCAGGCGACGACGGGTGTGCTCGCCGAGGCGCGGGCCCGCGCGATCCCGCCACAGAACATCATCTGCACTGGTGACGTGGTCGCCTACTGCGGCGACCCGGACGCGACCGCCGCACGCATACGCGAGGCCGGCATTCGCGTGGTCGCAGGCAACTGCGAGGAGCAACTCGCGGCAGATGCCGACGACTGCGGCTGCGGCTTCGACGAGGGGACCGCCTGCGACCGCCTTTCGCGCGACTGGTACGCATTCGCCTCGCGCGCGACGAGCATCGAATCTCGCGCCTGGATGGCCGGGCTCCCAAGGCGGCTCGACGGGACGTATCGCGGCCGATCGATCGCCGTCATCCACGGCACCGAGGCCGCGAGCAATCAGTTCCTGTTCGGCTCGGAGACCCAAGCAATTCGAGACGCTCATGCAGCCGTCGGCGCGGATGTCGTCATCGCCGGACATTGCGGATTGCCGTTCGCCCATGCGGTTGACGGCGGCGTCTGGTTCAATCCCGGTGTCGTCGGCGTCCCGGCCAACGACGGGACCTGCGATGTCTGGTACGGGACGATCACGCCGAAGCCGGACGGCGGGCTGACGTTCGCGACGCACCGGCTCGGGTACGATCACACGTCTGCCGCGCATGCGATGCGGCGGAGCGGACATGCCGACCCCTATGCGGAAGCCCTCGAGACCGGGCTTTGGCCGAGCCTCGATGTGCTTCCCTGCGCAGAGCGCGCGGCGACCGGCCAACCGATCGCTGAAGTGCGGCTGAGGCTCCCGGCTTCCGCGTCGTTAGCATCGGTCGCCTGATTCGCGCGCAGCGCTACTCCCGATGGTAGGGGTGGCCTGCAAGGATCGTGATCGCGCGATAGATCTGCTCGGCAAGGACCACGCGCACCAGACCATGCGGCAGCGCCATCTTCCCGAATGAAATCGTGCGTTGGGCGCGGTGCCGGATCGCATCTGCGAGCCCGTCCGGACCGCCGATTACAAATGCGACTGAGCGGACGCCGTCGTCGCGGGCCTCGCCGAGTATATCCGCGAACGCTTTGCTCGATATCGTGGTGCCGCGCTCATCCAACGCGATGAGCAGCGCATCGTCATGCACGGCGGTCAGAAGGCGCTGGGCCTCGTCGTCCTTGCGGGTCGATGTGGCATCTGCCCGACCTTCGACGAGGTCATCGACGTCTACCTGGGTGAAGCCGACTGCGCGGCCCTGCTGGCGCGCCCGTGTTACGTAGCGATCGAGGTGGTCCGTTTCCGGCCCGCGCTTCATGCGCCCGATGGCGATGATCCTGATTTGCATGGCGCGTGGGTTCCGGGACGTAAGGGACTTCAGTCCGCCCGGCGGGTCGTCGTCAGGCGCGGGCGACCTGTTCGGCCAGGCGCTTTTCGCGGCGGCGCTGGACCGAGGACGGAATACGCATGGCTTCGCGATACTTCGCAACGGTGCGCCGCGCGATATCGATGCCGTCGGACTTCAATCGCTCGACGAGCTTGTCGTCGGAGAGCACACCGTCGGCATTCTCGGCATCGATCAGGGCCTTAATCCGATGGCGCACGCTTTCCGACGAATGGGCATCGCCGCTCTCGACTGAGGCAATCGCTGACGTGAAGAAATACTTGAGCTCAAAGATGCCCCGCGGGGTTGCCATGTACTTGTTCGACGTCACGCGGCTGATGGTCGACTCGTGCATTGAAATGGCGTCGGCAACCGTCCGCAGATTGAGCGGGCGAAGATGCTGCACGCCGTGTGTGAAGAAGCCGTCCTGCTGGCGGACAATCTCTTCGGACACGCGGAGAATCGTACGGGCCCGCTGGTCGAGGCTTTTGACCAGCCAGTTCGCCGTCTGAAGACAATCGACGAGATAGTCCTTGTCGTTGTCGGTCTGCGTATGTTTCGCGACGCGCGCGTAGTAGGTGCGGTCGACAAGCACGCGCGGCAGTGTGTCGGTGTTGAGCTCGATGAGCCAGCTGCCGTCGGCTGCGGCGCGGACGATCACGTCCGGGACGATCGGCTGGACGGTCACTGAGCCGAACCGCAGACCCGGCTTCGGATCAAGCGCGCGGATCTCGTTGACCATGTCGGCGATGTCGTCGGCATCGACGCCAACGGCGCGGCGCAGTCCGGAAAGGTCGTGCTTCGCGAGCCGGTCGAGATTGTCGAGGAAGGCCTGCATCAGCGGATCAAGACGATCCCGCTCTGCGAGCTGGAGCGCGAGGCACTCCGACAGCGACCGTGCGAAAACGCCGATCGGCTCGGCCGTCTGCAGCGTCTTCAGGACGCGTTCAATATGCGCGAGATCAGTGCCGAGCTTTTCGGCAAGATCAGCGGTCTCGATCTGGATGTATCCGGCGTCGTCGACGAGATCGATCAGGTAATGCCCGATCATGCGGTCGCCGGGCGTCTTGAGCAGCATCTGGGCCTGCTCGGTCAGATGATCCTTCAGCGTCAGATCGGAGCTGACATAGGCCTCAAGGTTCGCGTCGCCGTCGCCGCCGGAGGGCGCGTTCGACGGAGCAGAGCCGAGCTGGCCCGAAGACCAGTGATCGCCGCCGAGGTCATGCGGTGTTGCGTCGGGATAAACCGTGTCGGCTTCGGCATCGAGCGCCTGCGTCGCCTGCTCGGATTTGCGCAGGTCGAGCCACTCATCGGCGTCGTCGCCGGAGGCCTCGCCGTTGTCCTGTGAGGCCTGCGGTTGGTCGCTTTGTTCTTCGCGTTGGAGAAGCGGGTTCCGCTCGAGTTCGGATTCCACGAACGCGGTCAACTCGATGTTCGACAACTGAAGCAGGCGGATCGCCTGTTGCAGCTGTGGGGTCATGACCAGTTGCTGGCCCTGACGCATCTCGAGTTTGGCAGTCACCGCCATAAAGAAATCGTATCCCCTAGGCCCCGTGTCGCAGAGCGTTGCCCTAACACAGGATTACCCGAGGCAACTTAACCGAACATATCACCCAGGTAGAATCGTCTGACGTCCTCGTTGTTTATGATTTCCGAAGGGTTACCCTGCGTCAGCACGTTGCCTTGGTAAATGACGTAGGCCCGATCGATCAGATTCAGCGTTTCACGCACGTTGTGGTCGGTGATCAGCACACCAATCCCGCGCTTCGTCAGATGGCGCACCAGCAACTGAATGTCGCCAACGGCGATGGGGTCGATGCCCGCGAACGGCTCATCCAGCAGAATGAACGAGGGGCGGCTTGCAAGCGCACGAGCGATTTCGCAGCGGCGGCGCTCTCCGCCGGACAGCGCAATCGACGGCGACTTCCTGAGCTTCGTGATGCGGAACTCGTCGAGCAGCGAATCTAGTTCCTCCCGCCGAACCTTCGCGCTTGGTTCGACGATCTCGAGCACGGCCATAATGTTCTGCTCGACCGTCAGCCCGCGAAAGATCGAGGATTCCTGAGGGAGGTAACCGATCCCGAGGCGCGCGCGGCGGTACATCGGCAGCTTCGTGACGTCGTAGCCGTCGAGGTGAATGCTGCCGCCATCGGCCGGGACCAGACCGGTGATCATGTAGAACACGGTGGTCTTGCCGGCGCCGTTGGGCCCGAGCAGGCCGACGGACTCGCCGCGGCGCAGCGCCAGCGAGACGCCGTTGACGACGGTGCGGCGGCCGTAGGTTTTCTTGACGCCTTCGACCGTCACGGTCGAAGG
>JBCBXS010000179.1:0-5704 GCA_039816475.1 Pseudomonadota bacterium
CTTTGAGCCGAGCGAGCCTTTGACCATAATTATGTCTCCGGCATGCACGGCCTCGAGCAGTGGCGCAACGAGTTCAGCCGATGTCGGAGCCCACGTCCCGCGCATTTCCGGCGGCACGGCGACGAACAGCGCGCGCATGTGTGGCCCGCAGCAGAACAGGACATCAATCTGCGCCTCGTTCAGCGGACCGGCGAGCCTTTCGTGCATCGACGTCGCATGCGGGCCGAGCTCGAGCATATCGCCGAGGACTGCGACGCGGCGCTGCTGCCGGGGATAGAGCGATTGGGTCTCGATTGCGGCCGCGACCGAGGCTGGATTGGCGTTGTAGCTCTCATCGATCAGCGTGATGTCATCGGCGAGCGGAAAGACCTGGCCACGGCCCTGCGGCGCCATCTTAAGGCGGGCCAGCGCATCGCAGGCCGTCTGTTTGTGCTGCGATGCCGCTAGATCGATGACGGCGAGCGCGGCAACAGCGTTCGATGCATTTGGCTGACCACCCATCGCGATCTGGAACGGCAGGTCAGTCTGGTGTGTGACGAAGCGCGCGGAAATGCGCTCGGCGGAGACGCTGTCGATAACGGCGCGGTAGGCATTCGTCTCGGCCGCGCCGAACCGTGAAACGCGTGCGCCATGGCGGGATGCGGTGTCGGCAAGCGTCTCCGCGTGATCGCTATCGCCGGGAATGATGGCCGTGCCGCCTTCCTCAAGGCCCGCGAAAATCTCGGCTTTCGCGTTGGCGATGCCTTCGATGCCGTCGTCGAAATTGCCGATGTGGACGGGCAGCACGCTTGTGACGACGGCGAAATGCGGGCGCACCATCTTCGAAAGCGGCGTGATCTCGCCAGCGTGGTTCATGCCGATCTCGAACACGGCAAAGCGGGTATCGGCCGGCATGCGCGCGAGGGTCAGCGGAACACCCCAGTGGTTGTTGTATGATTTGACGGAGGCATGCGTTCGACCGGGCGCGATGGCCTCGAAGCAGGCGCGCAGCATCTCTTTCGTTGTCGTCTTGCCGGCTGAGCCCGTGACCGCGATTACGCGACTTGTCTCATGCAGACGCGCGCGTGCCTTTCGACCTATTGCAACCAGTGCCTCGAGCGGATCATCCACGCGCAAAAGCGCACCGTTGCCGTCCCGACGCTCATAGTCCGTGCGGACGAGCGCTGCCGCCGCACCCGCCTGGAACGCCTGCGTCACGAACGCATGACCGTCGCGCTGATCGCTCAACGCAACAAAGACATCGCCTGGCTCAAGCGTTCGAGTATCGATCGAAAAGCCGGTGATTGGATCGGCGATCGTGCCGTCGCAAACCGCACCGGCCGCCGCGACGAGCGCTTCGGCTGTCCAGAGCGGCGCGCTCACAAAACACTCCCACCGTTGGAGTCGATCGCCGCCCGCGCCGCGCTGTGATCGGAGAATGGAAGCACCGTGTCACCAACGGTCTGGCCGGTCTCGTGACCCTTGCCTGCGATCACCACCGTATCGCCCGGAGCGGCCATCGAAATCGCTTCTGCGATTGCCGCTGCCCGATCACCGATCTCGCGCGCTGTGGGGGCTGCCTCCAAAATTTCGCGGCGGATGTCTTCGGGTTTCTCCGTGCGAGGGTTGTCGTCGGTGACGATCGTGATGTTGGCAAGGCGCTCAGCGATCGCGCCCATCATCGGCCGCTTGCCGCGGTCGCGGTCACCGCCGCATCCGAACACGCAGATCACGCGGCCGCCCGTCATCGACCGCAGCGTGGTCAACACCGTCTCCAGTGCATCGGGCTTGTGGGCGTAGTCGATCAGAACGCGGGCGCCGTTGACTGTGCCCACAGGCTCAAGCCGACCCGGTACGCCCTTCATGCCAGCGAGCGCTGAGACCGCAATCGGTGCGTCGATGCCGACGGCTGTCGCAAGCCCAATTGCAACCAGTGCGTTGGCAATCTGATAGTCGCCGACGAGCGGAAACCGCGTCTCGAATGGCGTGCCGTGGACGCCGAGCGACAGCAACGTTTGCCCGTCTCCGTCTTCATCAAGACCGGTAATCTGGATATCGCCGTCCGACGCGCCGACGATCATGACGTCGCTCGAGCGCGCCTTTGCGGCATCGATCACCTTGCGGACCGGGCTCTTGCGATCACGATGCGCCCCGGCTTCTGAGTACACGACGGCCGGCCTGCCCGGCGGCAACACCGTATCGAACAGGCGAAGCTTGGCGCGCAGGTAATCGTCGAGGTCTGCGTGGTAGTCGAGATGATCGCGACCGAGGTTCGTGAAGGCGGCTGCGCTCAGCGAAACGCCATCGAGCCTGCGCTGATCGAGGCCGTGCGACGACGCCTCAAACGCCAGATGCGTGACGCCTTCGCCGGACAGGCCCGCAAGTGTCCGGTGCAACGTCACCGGATCAGGCGTCGTCAGGCCGCCGGACACCGATCCATCGGGGCGGACGATCCCGAGCGTGCCGACGGACGCTGCAGCGTGGCCGGCTGTAGCAAACATCTGGCGCGTGAACTCTGCGACGGAGGTCTTGCCGCTGGTGCCGGTGACCGCGACCGTCGTCTCCGGTTGCGACGCGAAAAAGCGGCTGGCGGCGATCGCTAAGGCTCGACGCGGATCGTCCGATCGGACAACGGGCACCGGCAGATCGCCGACGTCGGCGCCCACCGCGCAGAGGATTGCCGACGCGCCATGGCTGAGCGCATCGGGCACGAACCGAGCTCCGTCAACGCGCGTGCCGGGCATGGCCGCAAACAGCGCACCGTCCGTTGCGCTGCCGCTGTGGATCGCGATCGCGCGCACGACGAGATCGCCCGCGCCTTCAGGCACGTCCGCGATGCCGTCGAATAAAACCCCGAGCGTGTGATGCGCGTTTCCAGTCTGGTCTGCCATGGCGGCGCTTTTCCCCTGCGACGCGGGTTTCGGCAAGCGCGATACGTCAGCGCTCGGCGTTGCCTTCCGGCAGGACGCCAAGGATCGGGGCGACGCGGGCGATGAGATCGGCGGCCGTGGGTGCCGCGTTGAGACCCGCGAGCCGCTTGCCGTCAGTCGGTTTGGGATCATGCAGCACAACCATGACGAGGAACTTCGGCGCCCGCATCGGAAACGCTCCGACAAACGACGTGACAACGCGTTTGCCGTCGTAACCTTTCGTGCCGTTCGGCTGATCCGCCGTCCCGGTCTTGCCGCCGACGTCGTAGCCCGCGACCGCAGCGAGCCGACCTGTGCCGCGCGGATCGCGCACGTTGGCGCGCATCATGGCGCGGAGATGATCGCTGGTCGTCTGCGAGATGACACGCGCCCGCACCGGCTCGGGGATGCCGCCGCCCGCAAGGAACGTCGGCTTAACGCGGAACCCGCCGTTGACGAGTGCGGCAGCGGCCGCTGCGAACTGGATGGGGGCGACGGCGATCCCGTGGCCGTAAGAGACCGTGGCGGTTGCAAGATCGTTCCAGAACTCAGGTGCCCGCGGCTGTGCGACAGGTCCGGCCTCGGTCCGCATCGACCCGATCAGGCCCATGCGCGAGAGCATTGCCCGTTGGGCCTTCGCGCCCGACATCAGCGCGAGGTTCGCAGACGCGACGTTCGAAGACCTGACAATGACATCGCTTAACGGAATGCGTTTGGGCAGCCGCGTGACGTCGCCGATCGTGAAGCGCCCGAACTTGAGATCGGGCCGGGCGTCAACATCCGTGTCGGCCTTCACGTCACCGCGATCGAGGGCTGCTGCGACCGTGACCAGCTTGAAGATCGAGCCGAGCTCGAACACACCGCCGCCTGCGTGATTGATCGGGCCTTTCGCGACCCACTCGCCCGGGAACGCGGGATCAACGCCCGGCAACGAGGCTGCGGCGGCGATCTCACCCGAGTTCACGTCCATCACGAGTGCAGAGGCTGCTTCTGCGCCGTAGGTCGTGATCGCCTCGCGCAAGACGTCTTCGGCTGCGTGTTGCGCTGCGAGCGACAGCGACAGGCGCACATCCCGACGACCATCCGCCGCGTCAGTCCGCGCCATACGCAGCCCGAGCATAAGATCAACGTGGCGCTCGAGCCCGGCGATGCCGCGATTGCCGATGTCGACCGCGCCGATCACGTGGCCGGCGACCGTGCCTGCCGGATAAGTGCGCTTCGTCTCCCAACGAAAGCTGACGCCGGGAAGCCCGAGGTTGTGGATGCGTTCGGCAAGCGCCGTTGAGACCTTCCGCGAAATCCAGACGAAGCGCCGCTGAGGGTTGGACAGCAATCCTCTGAGCCGCCGCGCTGTACCCTCGGGCAGCACCGAACTCAGCTTCTCAACGGCCTCGTCGAGATCGAGAATGCGCGACGGGTCGGCAAAGACGGACGGCAACAGGATATCCATTGCGAGCACACGGCCATCGCGGTCGACGAGCACTGGGCGGCTGTAGCTTTCCGAGATCGGTGCCGTAACAGCGATCCTGGCTTGGGCCTGACCTTCGAGCCCGAGGCGCACCAGTTGCGCGGCCACTGCGCCAAACGCAGCCACGAGTGCGAGCATGAGGATCGCCATCCGCACAGCCGCGCGCGTCGTGCGCGGCGCGGGCGGTTCGGCGGAAGCCGTCGCGTCAGTCATTGATGTCGACGCTTTTGGCCGATCGGTCATCGCGGCCCCATCAAGCCGCGCTTCACCGCGGTCGGACGCGACCGCTCGAACTGCCGCCCCGAAGCCGGCCGCATCCCGAGATCGCGCGCAAGCGGGGCAATCCGTTCGGGCCGCGAGAGAAACGCGCGCTCAGCCTTCAGTGTCGCAATCTCACGCATCAACGCCTGGCGCGCTTTCTGCGCTTCGGTGAGAGCCAGTTCTCGCTTCCGCGTCTCGTAAGTCGTCGCATAGAGCACGAAGGCGCTTGCGAACGCCGCGAGCACAGAGCCGACTGTCAGAAAGCGCAGCATGAACCCCCTCCAGGCCGTCCGAGCACGGCCAACGCGCGCCCGCTAAACCTTTGGAACCCCCAGCGCATCCGGCGAAACGCTTCGATGCGGCGCCGTCGTCCGAATGGCGGCGCGAAGCTTGGCCGAACGCGCCCGCGGGTTCGCGTTAATCTCTTCGTTACCCGGGGTTAACGGCCGCTGGTTAATCAATTGGAAACCGGGTTGTTCGGATTCGATCGATCCAGGCAAATGTCGCGAAACCGCTGCAGTTTTCCCCGACCGCGCGGCGAGAAACCGCTTCACGATCCGATCCTCGATCGAGTGGAATGTGACGACGACCAATCGGCCGTCGGGTTTGAGCACGCGTTCCGCGCCTGAGAGGCCGGCTGCGATCTCGTCGAACTCGGCGTTGACTGCGATCCTGAGCGCCTGAAACGTCCGGGTCGCCGGGTGCTTCGGGTCGCCAGGCCGGCTTTTGAGGATACGCCCGACAAGGTCTGCGAGTTGCTTCGTCCGTGTGAACGGCTGCGCGACGCGGTCGGCAACAATGGCACGTGCGATTGCACGGGACCGTCGCTCCTCACCGTAGTGAAACAGGATGTCGGCCAGCTCAGCTTCGCCCAATGAGTTGACGAGATCGGCCGCACTTGGCCCGGACACCGACATGCGCATGTCGAGCGGTCCGTCCGACTGGAACGAGAACCCGCGCTCGGCCTCGTCGATCTGCATCGACGAGACCCCGAGATCAAAGACGACGCCATCGACGCTTGCGGTTTCGAACGTGTCGCCATCTGCGAGCGCACCAAAGGGTGTCTCAATCAGGATGAGCCGGTCGT
>JBCBXS010000017.1:0-16795 GCA_039816475.1 Pseudomonadota bacterium
CGTCGAGCGTCCAGAACGTCACAACCGTCATCGGCACCCAGCAGAGGCCGACGGAAAAACCTTGCAGCACCATCGTCAGTGCCAGGTTGTCTTGGTTGATGTCGTTCGAGAACCCGATCAGGAAATACCCGGACAGCGCCTGCAGAACGCACGCGACGAACATCACAACGCGAGGGTCGAAGCGGCCCGTCACCATCGCCGCGAAGAACCCAAGCGCCGCCCCGATGCCGCGCCAACCGATCAGCCAGCCGATCGCCGTATCGGGGAAGTTCGCCTGCTGCTGGAGCAGCGGCGGCAGCAGCACGATGGGGGCAAAGTTCAGCATCCCGAACAAGAGGACGAGCAACAGCCCGATCGCGTAGTTTCTGTCCGCAAGCAGCCTCAAGCGAATGAACGGCCGGTCCGACGTCAGCGAATGGGCAATGAACATATAGAATGCGACGGCTGCCAGAAACGTCGCCGCGGTAATCTCGGTGGACTGGTACCAGTCCAGTCGTTGTCCACGTGACAGCACAAGTTGTGCGCCGGCGATCGCAATCGAGAGCGAGACGAAGCCTGTCCAATCGAGCCGCGCTACGCGATCGTCCTTATCGCGGTCGAGGATCAGCCAGTACCCGACAGCAGTGATCGCTGCGACTGGGACAATCATGTAAAAGCCCCAGCGCCAGCCGTAGGCCTCCGAGATCTCGCCGCCGAGCGTCGGGCCGAGCACCGGGCCGATCATGTTCGCCATCCCGTAGATCGCGATGACCGTGTTGTGCTGTCGGCGCGGAAACGTATCGAGCAGGATCGTCTGCCCGAGGGGGACGAGCGGCGCGCCTGCCGCGCCTTGCACGATGCGCCAGAGGATCAACTCCTCCAGCGATCCGGCGAGCCCGCAAAGGAGCGTCGAGACCGCGAAGACAGCAGCGCATGCAATCATGGTGCGGCGGCGGCCGAAGCGGTCTGCGAGCCAACCGGTCATTGGCGTCGCCACAGCGGTCGCCACGATGTTGAACGTCATCGTCCATGAAATTTCGTCGGCGGTCGCAGCCAGTGCGCCCTGCATCTTCGGCAACAACGTCGAGGAGATAAGGATCGACGCGGTGTAGATCGTCGTCCCGAGCATGACGAAGATCATAATCGCAACGCGCATCGCAAAGCCGGGGCCTGCATCGCCCTCAGCGTCCGCGCTCGATGTCTCAGCCGATGCCGTCGCCACCGCTCACTCTCGCTTTGCCCAGTGAAACCGGGGCCAAACGCACCTTCAGCGCGCCGTCAGAGACTATTCATAACCCTGACAACGGACGCCTTGACGATAATATGTCATGCAATGGTAAGCTAAGTCACTAATTCGGCGAGGTGGCTGTCCCGATGCGCGCAAACGACGACGACTACATCGGTTACCTGATGACCGATGTCGCCCGCCTACTGCGGACCGTGTTCGAACGGCGCGTCCGCGATCTCGGCCTGACGCGTGCCCAATGGGTTGTGATTGCGCGATTGAAGACGCGGCCGGGTCTCAGCCAATCCGAAGTCGCCGACATTCTCGAAATCGAGAAAGCTACGGCCGGCCGCCTGATCGACCGCATGGAAGCGAAGGGCTGGATTGAGCGCAGCGCCGACCGCAATGACCGGCGCATCAACCGTCTGCATCTGACGCGCGAGGCGCTGCGCCTGCACGAGGTCATCTGGCCGATCGCTGAAGGCACGGTCGACGACGCGATGGCGGGCCTCAAAAAACAGGACGAAGACCAACTCCGCCGGATCATGACCCACATCAAGGGCGAGCTTCAGGCGTTACTTGTCCACGACACGCGCGAACTGCCGAACTGGGACGAGGTTCTCGGTCCGTCACAGACGGCGCCGGAACCGGCTGACGCTTGATCGACCTGTCATGAGCAACGCGACCGAACCCAAAGCAGAGACTGATGCGCCGGCTGACGCGGCCGTCGCTGCCCGACCAACCGCGTGGCAGCGGCTCAAGCGCGCCGGGGTGCGGCTGGTGCTCCTCATCGGAGTTCCGGCTGCTGCCGTGGTCGCAGCCGGCGCGATCTGGATTTCCGGCGGCCGCTACGTCGAAACGCAAAACGCGTACGTGAAAGCCGACATCGCCCACGTCGCGAGCGAACTCGACGGCCGCATCAGGACCGTCCATGTCCGCGACCACGAGCGTGTGAAAGCGGGAGACCTGTTGCTCTCGCTCGATGCTGCGCCGTTTGAGATGGCGCTCGCGCGGTCCGAAGCGGAGATCGAAACGGCGCGCCAGGAGATTGCAGCGCGTGAGGCGGCCCTCGATGAAGCCAACAGCGAATTGCGCGAGGCTGAAGGGCGCCTTGCCTACCTCAAACGCCAGATCGACCGGCAAAGGCGGCTTGCAAAGCGAGGGATCGTCGCCTCGACAAAACTTGAGGAGGCCCGCGAGGACCTCCGCCAGGCACAAGATCGCGTCGCCGTCATGCGCCAGAAGGTGGCACGCGCGAAGGTCGCTCTTGGAGGCCGCTCCGGCCGCGATGCCGACCTTCACCCATTGGTTCGGGAAAAGCTCGTCGCCCGCGATGAGGCACGGTTGAACCTCGAGCGGACCCGCATCCGCGCATCGGTCGCCGGTCAAGTCGTCAGCCTCCGTCTCCAGTCCGGCGAACACATCGAAAGCGCGAAACCGCTGATGGCGATCGTCTCAGCGTCAGCGCCTTGGATCGAGGCGAACTTCAAGGAGACCGAGCTTACGCATATCCGCGAGGGGATGCGGGCGACGATCGCCCTCGACATCTATCCGGACACGACGTGGGAAGCCGAAGTCGCATCGATCTCGCCGGCGACGGGCGCCGAGTTTGCGCTGCTGCCGCCGCAGAACGCCTCCGGCAACTGGGTGAAGGTGGTCCAGCGCTTGCCGGTCAAGCTGCGATTGACGGGAGACAGTCCTGAGCTGCCGCTCCGCGCCGGCATGACCGCAACCGTAAGCGTGGACACGCGCCGCGAACGGTCCTTTGCAGATCTCGTCGGGCCGTGGGGTGAAGTGGCCGATCGGTATGCGCGCGCCTGGCTCGGACCGCTGATGGCGAGCGCGCCGATCTCGCCGGCTGAGGCGTCTCAAAACTAAGCGTCATGAGTTGTCGGGACCAATCGATGAGACAACGCCTGCCCGCGCTTAACACCCACTGAGGCAGGCCGGGCGCCGCCACTTGCCCGGGCCCGGCGCAATCGCTACACGAAGCGTCGTCCTTCCATCTCCTCCCCGACCGGCCATCGATGATCGAACTCCTGGGCTTCATCTCCTATCTGCTGACGCTTTACACGTACGTGATCCTCGCCGGCGTCGTTTTCTCGTGGCTGATCGCGTTCAACGTCATCAACCCGCACAACGGTTTCGTGCGCTCCGTCTGGCAGGCACTTGAAGCGGTCACAGAGCCGCTGCTGAGGCCGATCCGTCGCATGATGCCGGACCTGGGCGGCATTGATCTGTCGCCGCTGATCCTGCTGCTCGGGATTTTCTTCATTCAGTCGGTGATCCTCCCGAACATCGCGAAGGTCGTCGCCTGACGCTCGCGGAGCCGCAGAGCTCTGCTCACATCGAACCCGGACGATGGAGAGACCCATGGCCGACGCACAACTGATCGACGGCAAAGCAATCGCGGCTGAGACGCGTCGCAAAGTTGCCGACGGCGTCGCCAAGCTCAAACGCGCGCACGCGATCACACCGGGCCTCGCAGTGGTGCTGGTCGGCGAAGATCCGGCGAGCCAGGTCTACGTCCGCAACAAAGGCAAGCAGACCGTCGAATGCGGGATGCAGTCGTTCGAGCACAAGTTGCCGGTCGATACGCCTGAGGCGACGCTTCTCGAACTCGTCGGTGAACTTAATCGCGCGGACGACGTGCACGGCATCCTGGTCCAGCTCCCGCTGCCAAAGCATATCGATCCGCAAAAGGTGATCGACGCGATCGACCCGGACAAAGACGTTGACGGGTTTCATCCGGTCAATGTTGGACGACTTTCGATCGGAGAACGGGCCTTCGTGCCCTGCACGCCGGCCGGCAGCCTCATCCTCATCGATAGCCTGGGCCGTGACCTGTCGGGCCTCGATGCGGTCGTGATTGGACGCTCGAACATTGTCGGTAAGCCGATGGCGCAGCTGCTCCTGCAGCGAAACTGCACCGTCACCATTGCTCACTCGCGGACGCGCGATCTGGCTGAAGTAACGCGGCGCGCCGATCTCGTCGTCGCAGCGGTCGGGCGACCGGAATTCGTCCAGGGCGACTGGATCAAACCCGGCGCAATCGTCATCGACGTCGGCATCAACCGGATCGAGGGCGAAGGCGGCAAGGGTCGGCTCGTCGGCGATGTGGACTTCGATGCGGCAGCGAAAGTGGCTGGCGCGATCACGCCGGTTCCTGGAGGCGTCGGGCCGATGACGATCGCCTGCCTGCTCAAGAACACGCTCGAAAGCGCCGAGCGCCACGTGGTTGACGGACCACTTGCAAGCTAGCGTCCACGGACTGCGGGCGCACATCTAAGATGCGCGCCCGCGTTTTCGGCTCAGATCAAGAGCCGAGCGTCTGACACCGGGCCGAGCCCGGATCTCGATTTATTCAATGACTGCAACGGCAGTCGCGGTGGCGGCGCATCCGAACCGGCGCAACACGCACAGGCGCCGAGACGACTTCACGCATCCGAACCGTATGGCGACGGGTCACGACACGCGGGACGTTCACCACGGCACTCCGAGACACAACCCGATGTGAGGTGACGACTTCCGGCGTCATGACCACGCGGGCGGTCGGCACGACACGGCGCTCAGTCACAACCGACGGCCGATTGACGACCACCCGGCGCGTCACCATCCGCGGAACTTGAACCGTGACCGGCCGCATCACCGTGCGTGTTGAATGCACGACACGACGCGTGGTGACCGTCCGCGGCACCGTGACGACGCGTTCGGTCGCAATCGTCTTCGGGACCATGACTGTCTTTGTAACGTGGCGGACCCGGGCCTTGCGGTGCGCGCGATGATGTCCGTGGCGGCCTCGATGGAAGAGATCGCGGAGGCTTCGGCGCTGGTGTCCGCTTGAGACGCGGTATGTGCGCTTCACCGGCACGTGGACGACCTTGTGGCTCCGGACGCGACGGCGTTCATGGACAACGCGTGTGCCGGTAACGACCCGGGATTGGCGAACCGTCGTCGGGCGAAGCACCGTCCGCGTTCCGGTGACGAACCGACGCTTGGTCACAACGACCGGCCGATTGACGACGCGCTGGCGCGTCACCGTGCGATAGCCGCGCACCACACTCTCGCGATGGACAATTCGGCGTTGCGGGACGACCACCTGACGGCGGACGATGCGGCGCTCGTTGACGACATGGCGCGTCGTGAACGTGCGCGTCCGGGTGCGCGTCCGCGTTCGGGCGCGCCGATACGAATGCCCCATGACGACCGGTGCGCCGACGGAATGGCCGGCCGATGGCGCGTCGCCCGGCCAGACAAGCCCGCGGCGTCCGCCGGCTTCGGCGATCGTGCCGGTAATGATGAGGACGATTGCGGCCGCAACGGCCAACGCCCAGATTTTGCGCTGCTCGGTCATGGCAGGCCCCTCTCGCAGATGTGGATATGACGTGATCTGCAAGAATGGGACCGGGTGGCCGCCGCGGTCATGCGCTCGGTTACCGAAAGGTTAAACGCGCACTGCGCTCAGGCGTCCCTTACCCGTAGCCGCCGTTACTCCGCGGCCGCGCGGCCGGCCGTTGTGTCTGGGTCCGGGTGGCCGAGCTCGACCGCGAGCTTACCAAGAAGGTCGGCCGCCGCCTCGGGGATGTTTGTGCCAGGGCCGAACACGGCCTTTGCGCCAGCCTCGAACAACGCGTCGTAATCGCCGGGCGGGACGACGCCGCCGACGACGATCATGATGTCCTCGCGACCAAACTCTGCAAGCGCCGCTCTCAGCGCCGGAACGAGGGTTAAGTGCCCGGCTGCAAGCGACGACACACCGACGATATGGACATCGTTCTCGATTGCCTGGCGCGCCACCTCATCCGGTGTCGAGAACAACGGGCCGATGTCCACGTCGAAGCCCAGGTCCGCGAACGCTGAGGCAATCACCTTCTGCCCGCGATCGTGACCGTCCTGCCCAATCTTTGCGACAAGCAAACGCGGCCGTCTGCCTTCGTCCTCGGCGAACCGTTCTGCACGGGCGCGCACGTCATCAATTGCACCGGCCATGGACCCAGCCTCCGCTCGGTAAACGCCACTGACGGCCCGGGTCTCGGCGCGATGCCGCCCGAACACATCTTCGAGCGCCGAAGAAATCTCTCCGACGGTCGCGCGGGCGCGGGCTGCGGCAACCGAAAGCGCAAGCAGGTTGCCGTCCGCTTCCGCACCCCGCCGCAAGGCATCGAGCGCGGACGTCACCGCGGCCTGGTCGCGCCCCGCCTTTAACCGTTCGAGTTTGGCGATCTGTTCAGCCGTGACCCGCACGTTGTCGACCTTTAAGACCTCGACATCGGCATCGTTGGTCGGTCGGAACTTGTTGACGCCCACAATCGTCTGCGCGCCGCTGTCGATCCGTGCCTGCGTTCTGGCTGCCGCCTCCTCGATGCGCATCTTCGGGATGCCGGCATCGATCGCCTTCGCCATGCCGCCCAGCTCTTCGATCTCGTCGATATGCGCGAGCGCGCGCTTCGAAAGATCAGCGGTCAGCCGCTCCACGTAGAACGATCCGCCCCAGATGTCGGCGACACGCGTCGTCCCGCTTTCCTGCTGCAGAACGAGCTGCGTGTTGCGCGCAATGCGCGCCGACATGTCGGTCGGCAGGGCGAGCGCCTCATCCAGCGCATTGGTATGGAGCGATTGCGTCTGCCCCTGGGTTGCAGCCATCGCCTCAAGGCAGGTTCGCACGACGTTGTTGTAGACGTCCTGTGCCGTGAGCGACCACCCAGAGGTTTGGCAGTGCGTTCGAAGCGCGAGCGACTTCGCGTTCTGCGGCTTGAAGTGCTTCTCGATGAGGCCTGCCCAGAGCATGCGGGCCGATCGCATCTTCGCGATCTCCATGAACGTGTTCATGCCAATCGCCCAGAAGAACGAGAGCCGCGGCGCGAAGGCGTCGATCGGAAGGCCGGCTGCGACACCGGCGCGCGCGTAGTCGAGACCGTCGGCGAGCGTGTAGGCGAGTTCGAGGTCGGCCGTCGCGCCGGCTTCCTGCATGTGATAGCCGGAAATCGAGATCGAGTTGAACTTCGGCATCTCAGCCGACGTGTAGGCGAAGATATCGGAGATGATCCGCATCGAGGGCGCGGGCGGATAGATGTACGTGTTCCGCACCATGAACTCTTTCAGGATGTCGTTCTGGATTGTCCCTGAAAGCTTGTCCGGCGACGCGCCCTGCTCTTCTCCGGCAACAATGAACAACGCGAGCACGGGCAGGACTGCGCCGTTCATTGTCATCGAAACAGACATCTGCGAGAGGTCGATGCCTTCGAACAGCGTCTGCATATCGAGGATGCTGTCGATCGCGACGCCTGCCATGCCGACATCGCCTGCAACACGCGGGTGGTCGCTGTCGTAGCCGCGGTGCGTTGCAAGATCGAACGCGACGGAGAGGCCCTTCTGGCCTGCGCGAATGTTGCGCCGGTAAAAGGCGTTGCTTTCTTCCGCTGTCGAGAAGCCAGCGTACTGGCGGATCGTCCACGGCCGCGTCACGTACATCGTCGGATAGGGCCCGCGGACGAACGGCGGGAGGCCCGGTTTGCCAGCGACGAATGCAAGATCGGCAATGTCATCGGCGTTGTAGCGTCCGCGCACGTCGATGCCCTCAGGCGTCGTCCAGGTTTCAGCCGGGGTCGACTGCGGGTCGGGCGCGTGGGGCGTTGGCGAACGCCACGGGACCTCAGAGAAATCGGGGAGTTTGGGCTCGGACATCACTCACTCATCGATCTGTCAGCGCGTTAGCGGTCGCCCGCGTCATGCCTTGGCCTCGCGGAGCACCGCCGACTGGATTGCGGTCAGGTCAACCAAAATGTCACCGCGTGCGGTCAGGAAGAGATCGGCGCCGGCGGCTTCAAGCGCTCCGCTGACATCGTCAGCCGGCCGGCCTGCGATGATGACGTAATCGGCGCCCGCTGACGTCAACGCCTGGACCGATGCGTCGCCGATCTCAGCGTAGCTATCGTCGGACCCGCAGAGGCAGGCAACCCGATGGGTCTCGGAGTGCGCGCCGAAGCGTGCGCCGGCGTCCCCGCTTGTCGTCGCGCCATCGCTCGCGCCGACGCATCCGATCCCGGCGACTGCGAGCCGGTTCTCGATCCAGGCCGCCCGCGCGCCGTGGTCTGCGACCGACCCAAGCCGGATGAGGACCACCTCGTTCGCAATGCCTGACTTGCTCTTTCGGCGAAGCGTTTCGGCGGCCAATTGCTCGAATGGCTCCGCATCCCGCATCAGCGCGCCTAACGGGCCGGCGTCCAGGGCCCCGGTTGTGTCGTCGGCCATGGCCTCGATGTCCGCGAGGCTTTCGAGGTTGGGGTACGATGTGACGCCTGTGAGATCGCGACGCCCTTCCGCGAACGCCTTGGCGCGCTTGGCGCTCACGCCCTTCACCGCAGGGCCAAGAACGGAAAGCCCGATCGGGTCATTCGGCGATTGCGTGGCGGTCATGGTCTGGAAGAAGCCCCAAGCGGCTTCGGCGAGCTGCTCCGTCACGTCTTCGATCGCGCCGGCACCGGCCGATGGATCAGCCACGCGCCAGAGGTTTGCTTCTTCCAGGAGAATGAGCCCGGTGTTCCGCGCAATCCGCCGGGCATGCGCATCGGGGGCGCCGCCCGCCGCCGACACGATTGTGTGCGGCAGCACCGTACAGACGTCAGCGCCACCGACGCCTGCAACAAACGCCGCGATCGTCCCGCGCAGCATGTTCGTCGCCGGATCGCGTCGGCACATCATGCGCCACGACGTCTCAGCCCGAATGCGGATTGGCCGCGGCGCCAGCCCGCTGGCCTCCTGAACGCGCGCCCAGAGTTTCCGGAGCGCACGCAGTTTCGCGAGCCCCATGATCTGGTCGGCATCGATCGGGACGATCCAATGCAACGCCCGTTCAGCGTCTGCGAGCGACATCCCGGCCGCGACCATCGCCTTCATCGACGCAACGCCGAGCGTGAGCGCCGTTGCGAGTTCGTGGACCTCGGACCCACCGGCATCGTGGACCGCACGCACGTCACACGCGAGGAACGGACCTGCGAAGCCTGCGTCTTTCAGGCTAGAAACACAGTCAAAAGCCCGATCTGTTTCTGCGCCGATCTCGCTTGCGGCCGCCTGCCCGCGAAGCAGGCCAACGAAGGGCGCGAGACCAAACGCGATATCAAGCTCTGCGAACTTCAGTCCGCGATGCCGCACAAGATCGGCCACCAGCGACGCTTCATCAGCGGCATGTGACGACGGCTCGAGATCGACCGTGATCATCTCAAGAGCGACACCCTTGAGAGAGGCTTCGAGATCGGCCGTCGTCCGCGCGTAGACCCCGGCCCCGCGCGCTACAGGAGCACCTGCGAAGGCAAGAACCAATCCGCCAGCCCCGCCTTCGAGATCGACAATTGCCTGCCGGGCTGATGCCTCGGGCGTCGGCGCGTCGACCCGTTGCGCAACAACCCATGGTAAATGCGATGCCTGTCGCACAACCGGATCGGCGTTCGCCGCCGGCGCGTAGAGAGGGTCGAGGGTCACGCCTGAAAGCGTGGGGCTCCGCAGAGCCCGATCAAAGTCGCGGCCCTTCAGGGCTTTCTCGACAAGCGCACGCCACGCATCGTCACCGGCCTCGGAGAACTGCCGGTTCAGAGCTTCTAGATCCGTCTCAGCCATCAGATGTCCTGTCCGGGGCAGGATGCGATCACCCCGATGTCGCGGCAGACTACCGGCGCGTGCGACACAAAAAAACCGGCCATTTCGGACCGGCTTAAAGCAACGTGATCCGACAGCGGTTGATCTTCGAACTTGCACGGGGAACAATCGCTTACGCGAGCGGATTGCCGTCGCGTCTCCAGTTTGCCGCGTCACAGTCCATCTTCTCCGACCGCTCGGACCCGACCCATGTCCCCATTGCGCGTTTTCGTTGTCCTCCTTTCCGCCGTCCTGACGCTCACAGCCTTCGCCGAGGCTGCCGACGCGAAAAAGCGGAAGTGGCGCAAGAAACGCGTCACGTACAAAGCCAAGATCGTGAAGGCGAACTTCGGGCTGCCGAAGGGCACGATCCTTATCGTCAACAACGAACGCCGGCTCTATTACGTTCTCGGCGACGGCAAGGCGAAGCGGTATCGCGTGGCCGTCGGCGAGAAGATCGAGCGTTGGACGGGCCGCACGTTCGTCTCCATGAAGCGCGAGAACCCCGACTGGCATCCCGTCGACGGAAGCCCGAAGGTCGAGGGCGGCAAGCCAGGAAATCCACTCGGCAAACGCGCGCTCTATCTCGACTGGTCGCTTCTGCGTATCCACGGTACGCCAAAGCGCCGCTCCATCGGCACCGCCGTCTCGAACGGCTGCATCCGGATGTACAATGAGGATGTGATCGATCTGTACAGTCGCGTCCATCTCGGCGCGCCCGTTATCGCGGTCAACCGCAAGCGCGACATCTACAAGTTCCGCGAGGATAAATTCACCGGCAAGCTTCCCGCCTGGTCCGGGCAGGCGCAGCTCTGGAAGCAGCGTGACAAGGAAACGCGCCGCGACACACGCCGCGCGCGCAAACGCGGGATGACGCTGGCTGAGTATCGGGTCTGGCTGAAGCGCACCGGCCGCAGCCGAGACCTCGCAAGCCGCGCCGTCGTCCGCTACAGCTCGCGTCGCTCAAGCTCCCGCCGGGCCAGCTACCGCCGCACACGCCGCCGCTAGATTAAGTCGCGGGCGCCGCGTGATCGGAACGGGGGGTCAGTGCGTTGCCAGCTCATGACCCAGTCCAATCACAGTTCCGCAACGACAACGCCTGCAACGGTGTACTTCGACGGCGGATGTCCGCTCTGCCGGCGCGAGATCGCGTTTCTCGAGAAGCGCGCGGAGCCGGGGCATTTGCGGTTTGAGGATGTCAGCGCAACGGTCGCCGAAGACGCGCTCGGCTCTGATCTCGATCGCTGTGACGCGCTAAAGCGCATGCATGTCCGCGAAGCCGACGGGACGTTGGTCTCGGGCGCACGCGCGTTTCTGGTCATGTGGAAGGCGGTCCCCGCAGCCAGGCCCTTCGTGCGCGTCCTCTCCGTTCCGCCCTTCCCGACACTGCTCGAGGGCGCCTATCGCGTTTTCCTTAAACTGCGTCCTGCACTGCAATGGTTCGCGCGACGCGGCGAACAGAAGGCTGCCCGCAGCACTTGATCGGCCGCATTCGCCTAGCGCCGCTCGAACCAGCGACGTCTGATCCGCTCGAAGGTACCGTCTTCGCGCAGGGCGAGGATCGCGCGATTGATTGGCTCAGATAGGTCACTGCCCTGTTGCAGCGCGATGCCATACTTCTCAGGCTGCAGCATCTGCCCGACGACCATCACACGACCGCGCCCCCTGTTCGACGCGTAATATTGCAGGAGCGGCGCGTCATGGACGACGGCATCGAGCTGACCCGACCGCAACTCCGCGAACAGCTCTTCGGTTGAAGCGAATTCGCGCGTCGTGATCGACCGCTCGGCTAGGAACCGTTCGGCCGTCGAGCCTTTTGTGGTGCCAACACGCTTCCCGTAGAGATCGGCGTAGCCCTGGATCTGCGATTGCAACTCGCCCACCGTGAGCGTCGCCGTGATCTTTGCGACGAATGCCGAGACCACGAACAAGCTTGCGAAGACGAGAAAGACTGCGAACACGCGGCCCCGGCGCGTCATCGGGATGCGTTCTTCGAAACCGCCATTCAAGATCACGTTGAGCGACCACCAGAACGAGCGGAACACGCCTTCCTTGTAGGGGTATCGGAAGTACTCCTGGCTTCGATGTTCGAAGTACCACATCAGGTTGGCGGCCCCGAACAGCAGCGCGAAACCGAGCGCGATCAGCCCGAGCATTTCCAGGTTGAAGATTGCGCCAAGCAGCCCGACCGAGGACGCCTCATCTTGGATCATGACGCGCAGGCCGGCATCGAACATCGGCTGCGAAAAATCCATCTCGGCCTCGCGCTTGGCCGTGATCGTGATGTTGGCGATCGCCGCGTCCGCCTCGTTATTGCGGACCTTGTCGAGCATTTCGGGAAAGCTGCTGGCGAGCTCGAAGCGCGTGTCCTTGCCGAGCCGCTGCGCGATCTCACCCCACAGGTCGATCGAGAATCCGACAAGGCCATCTTTCGTGCGGATCACAAACGGCTGCCGCTCGATCGTCGCGACAACGAAGTGCGGGCCGTCCGGTACTTTTGCGACGTAGGGCGGGAGTTTGGTCTCGACCGCGCTAGACCGCTCGCCAACGTTCGCGTTTCCGCAGGCTGCAAGCAGGGCGCAGAGACACAGGCACACAAGGCGCGCAAACGAAGTCGAAGTCATGATTCAAACGCGAAGCCACAACGGCAGGCCGTCAAAGCGGCGACGCCTAGCATGCGGTCGTGCGCGTGCAAAGACGAAGCGGCTAGCTGTCCTCAGCGCTCGTGCTGGAACCAGGCAGCCTTCGCGGAACGGGCGTTGATGATCGCGACGCGGCGATAGGTGCCGAAGGTCATTTCCGCGAGGCGATTGCCGACGCGCGGGCTTTTCGCGAAGGCGACTGGAACGGCTTTCACGGTGGGGGCCGCAGATCGTGTCGCATCGCCGCGAACCAAAGCCTTTGGCGCGGTCGCCGCGTGCGTGGCCGAACGGGTTTCGCCGAACACGGGCCGGCGGACCGGGAGCGCAATCATCGGCGCGCTCGGACGTCGCTTGATGCTGCCGACGGTTAAGCCGAAGTGCTGCGCGACGCAGGGGTCGTGAAGTTTCGCGTCCTCGACGGCTGCCGATGTCATCGTGAGTGTGCGGCCATCCTCGCAGACAAACGTCTGATCGGCCCGCGCACCCTCGGCAAAAGCACCGGCCACCAAAGCGAGCGTCGCGACGAACAGGCAGCGAGTGATCATGGCGAAGCCCCGGCGATCCGACCGATCTAATGCGGGCGAACCATACTGGAGCATTCGTCAACGTTTCGTTTACGGCTTGGGCGCCAGTGGGGCGCTCGCGCCTTGGAGCCGCGGCCGGGACGCGCCTCAGTTGCGCGCTGGATACTTCCAATAACTGCCGTTCGGTGTCGTCACGCGCTGCAGGATCGGCACACGCTTGTCCGGCGGGCGCTCGCCCGTCTGAAGCAGCAGTTGGATATCGTTCAGCAGCGCCTTGTTCTCGGCATAGCCTGAGTGATTGAGCGCGAAGATGTCGGTACTGCTGGCCGCGGCCGTGACATCGATCGTGTCCACGCCGGCGACGATAACGGGACCGCTTTCCGGGACGTCACCTGCGCGCGGCACGCCGCCCCAGAACTGGCGCGATGCCTCAAGCGCGCGATCGTTGGCATTGGCATACATCGTCACGCCGGCGCTGACGCCCTTGATCTGGCCAGCGAGAAACTCGAACCCGTCGCGGTCCACGTCGGGGGCGGCGAGGATGACCTGGGCCAGCTTTACGCCCTCGGGCAGCGAGTCCTTCAACGACCGCAACACGGGGAGTAGAAGCTGGTTGCCCATCGAATGCGCGATGACACTGACGGTCTTCGCACCTGACGAGCGCGCGACCAGCTCCAGGAATTGCTTGAGGTAAGGCTCGGCCTGCCCGGCGCTTTCCCGGTCGTAGCTGTAAGAGACCAGCTTTGCCTTCGAGGGCCAGGAATAGACGAACGGTGCGCCGTCGAACTTCAGGTCGTAGGCCACCTGCGCCGTCCGGTAGAGGGCGTAATCGAAGCTCGTCTGGTAGCCGTGTACGAAGACCAGCGCGTGATCCTTAAAGCGTGAAGAGACCCGCAGCCGCTCGCGGATGACAGCGAGGAACTCCGCCTCCGTCATGGCCTGCACGCGGCGCAGCGTGAAGTGCTTTGCAGGATCTTCGGGCTCCTCGTAGACAACGATCCTCGTGAACGGGAGCTTGTAGACCCACGGCCGCTCGATCTCCGGCACCTGATGGACTTTCGGGACCGTGACCAGCGCACGGCCGAGTTCGAGCCGTTTTGCGCGTTCGACGCCGTAGACGATGCGATCAGCGGTCTCTTGGGTGCGATTGCGGTCGGTACCGTAGAACACTGGCACGACGTCCCATTCGCCGCCGGGCGTCACTGGCGTTGCCGATCGCGTCGGACCGAGATCGGAGGACTGCTCGCCGCGTTCCGGCTTCGCTGTGGCCGGGGGTGACTGCGGAAGCGTCGCGATCGCCCCAGAGGACTCGGATGCCGTCCCGCCACCCGATTCACCGTGCCGCTGTTTGGCCACCTCTGCGCGCTGGCGCTCTTCGTCCGCACGAACCCGCGCGTCGCGTTCGACGGCGTCCTGATCGACCTGACGCTCAGCTTGCTGGGCCGGCGCCGGTGCCGATGTCGGCGCACCGAGCTGCCCCGGTGGGGCGACGAGGATCAGACCTGCAACGACGACGGCACCGAGAGCGATAACGCCACGGGCGAGCCAACGTCCGACTGTCGGCAACGGCCGGGTGATGAGGACTGCAATCACGAGCGTCGCAACAACGGCCGCAGCGATCCCGGCCATCCACAGATAATCCGCCTCGGTCATTGATCCTGTCCCCGCTTTGGCAGCCCGCATCGACCACCGAACTCACACTAATCCTCAGCGCGCAGTCGAAAGGCCGAAATCAGGGCTCAATCAAGGCAGCACCTTCGGCGGCTCGCACATTGTCGGGGAGGGTGTCAGTGCAGTGCCGACATGTGCCAGTGTCGCCCCCATGGTCTCATCCACCGGAACGGAACCTCGCGCGTTGTGGCCCTTTGCAAGCCTTGTCGCTGCAATGGTGTTCACTGGCGCGAACGTCCCGATCGGCAAGGCAATCGTAAGTGAATTGGCGGTCTATCCGTTTCTGGCAATCCGGTTTGCAATCGCGTCTGCGGCCTTGCTCGCGATCAGCTCGTCAGACGAACGTCGCGATGCCGTCCGTATCGCGCGACAGTTCCCGGTGACGCTGCTGTTACTCTCGCTGGTCGGCTCGGTCCTCTTCACCGTCCTCATGATGGAGGGCACAAAACGGACCTCCGCCGTCAACGCCGGGATCGTGGCGGCGACGCTTCCAGCCGTCGTCGCTGTCATCGCGGTGGTCGTCCTACGCCACAAGCTGACGCTGTCAGCCATCATCTGCATCGCACTTTCGGTGGCAGGCATCGGTATCATTCAGGCGGCGGCGACTGGCGATGGCGCGGCGGCAGCCGGCGCTGTCACCGCAGGGCTCGCCGGCAACGCACTGGTGTTCGCAGCCGTCGTCTGCGAGGCGGTCTTCGTGGCAGCGTCGCGCGGGATCGCCTCCCGCCTCAGCGCCATCGCGTTGTCTCTCGCAGTCTCGGTTGCGAGCCTCGCATTCTCGATCCCCGTGCTCGTCTGGAGTTTTGACGCGGCCGCGCTCGCAAACGTCAGCGGCGGTGTGATGGGGCTCGTCGTCTGGTACGCACTGTCGTCGAGCGTGTTCTGCACAATCCTATGGTATCTCGGCGCGCGAACGGCACCCACTTGGCAGGCCGGACTTGCAACCGCTGCGATCCCGCTCACCGCTGTCGTGGTCTCGGCCACATGGCTCGGCGAAAGCTTGAGCTTTGCCCAGGTTGCCGGCGGCACACTTGTGATCGCCGCCATCCTGGCCGGCGCGTTGATCGGGTCGTCGTCACCGGATCGGCAGCGCCCATGACGGCCTCCACGGACGTTGCCGCCGGAGCCGACCCGGTTGCCGGACTGATCGACGGCGTGAGACGCGGCGATCGCGCGGCACTCGGCCAAGCCATCACGCGGGTTGAGAGCACGCGTCCCGCCCGCCGCGCCGAAGCTGACCGCATCCTTGAGGCGTTGCTCGCTTCGACTGGCGGCGCCCTGAGGATCGGGATCACAGGCGTTCCGGGCGTCGGAAAATCGACGTTGATCGACCAGTTCGGCCTCAACCTGATCGAGGCAGGCAAGCGCGTCGCCGTCCTCGCCGTCGACCCGACATCGCAGCGCACCGGCGGATCGATCCTCGGCGACAAGACGCGAATGGCCGGCCTTTCGATGTCGGATCAGGCCTACATCCGCCCATCGCCGACGGCCGGAACGCTCGGCGGAGTGGCCAACCGCACGCGCGAAACAATCCTGCTCTGTGAAGCCGCAGGCTTCGATGTCGTCATCGTCGAGACTGTCGGCGTCGGCCAGTCCGAGACCACAGTGGCCGGTATGGTCGATGTATTCGCAGTCCTCGTGCTCCCGGGCGGCGGCGATGAACTGCAGGGCATCAAGAAAGGCGTCATCGAGCTCGCCGACATTCTCGTCATCAACAAAGCCGACGGCGATCACGTAGCTACTGCGCGTCGGACGGCGGCTGATTACCAAGGCGCGATTAATTTGCTGTCCGCCGACAGCGGGCGTTGGCGACCGCCGGTGCTCTCGGCGTCGGGCCTGCGCAACGAAGGCCTCGATACGCTTTGGGAGACGATCACCGAGCATCAACGCGTGATGGAGGAAGACGGTCGGGTGGCGGCCCGGCGCGCCGAGCAACGCGTTGCGTGGCTCAATGAGCGGATCGAGGCGCATCTGCTTGCGCTCATCCAGTCGCGGCCCGACGCGAAGGCGGCACTCGCCGACGCGCGTGACGCCGTCAAAGCCGGCACCACAACGCCGACTGTTGCCGCGCAGTCCGTGATGGCAGCGGCAGGTCTCAAATCATGACCGAGCGGCCTCGCGTG
>JBCBXS010000180.1:0-5688 GCA_039816475.1 Pseudomonadota bacterium
GTTCCGCGTTAAAGCAAAACAAAAGCCCCGTACCGGTTTCGGTGCGGGGCTTTTGCTTGTGAGATCGGGATTAACGGTTGCGCGTTCGCGCGGTCACGAGGCCTTGGGGTCGGCTGCGTAATCGTCGTCTGCGACCGGCTCCATCCAGGTGATGTTGCTGCCGTCGAGCGCTTCCTGGATCGCGATGTGGACCATCATCCGGTCAGGCGCGGCACCGTGCCAATGCTTCTCGCCGGGCGGAATCCAAACCGTGTCTCCCTCGCGAATCTCGATAACCGGCTCACCCTCTTTCTGAATGCGACCAACGCCAGAGATCACGTACAGCGTCTGACCGAGCGGATGGGTGTGCCAGTTCGTTCGCCCGCCAGGCAGGAACGTGACCCTCAGGCTACGGGCGCGGGCCGGCTCGTCCGGCTGATAGATGGGGTCCTGATAGACGGTGCCGCCGAAGTATTCCGAGTTGGCCTTGGCCGAAGGCCGGTCACCGGCGCGAATGATGTCCATGGGGATGTGCCTTACGCATTTGACGACGGGAGAGGTACGCCCGGTCTAATGCGCGGCGGCCGATGTGCAAACCACTCTTGTGCCGCTCAGAACGCCAACCGGGTCCTAAAGCAGCAATTGCAGAGTGGTTTAGCGCGTCGACGACGTCGTGATCGGCGACACAGCGGTCGGAAGCGTCTGACTGCCCGGCACGCGCTGTTCCGGAATGCGCACCATCCGCTTGACCTGATCGATCTGCGCATAGGCTTTTGCAGCCGAGCCGTCCTGTGCGGCAATCGCCTTCGCCTCGGTGTAGCGACCCTGCAGGCTAAGCGCGAGTGCGAGGTTCTTGCGCAGCTTCGGCGATGCATTCGCCGACAGCGCGACCGGCCGGAGGATCGTCTCGGCCTTCGCCGGTTCACCCATCGCAACGTGCGCCATCGCGAGGTTATTGAGAACTGACGCGCGTTTTGGTGCCAGCTTCGCGGCCTGCTCAAGCACCTGAACGGCACTGCGATAATCGCCAAGGCGTCCGAGCGCGACACCGCGCGCGGAGAGAACCCGCCAGTCCGGCTTCGACGGGTTGTAAGCGATTGTCAGCAGGCGATTGGCGAGCTGGACCTTATTGTTCTCAAGCGCCAGCCGGCCGTATTCCGATGCGATACCCTTGTGCTGCGGCGCGAACAAAGAGGCCTGCTGCAGGATCGCGAACGCACGGCGTTTGTCGCCAAGCGCTTTGAGGTTCTTCGCGTAAGAGAGCGCCGCAGAAGGATCGTGCGGCTTCTCAGCATACTTCTTCGCCCAGAACGCTGTCGCCTTCTGCAACTCGGATTGCGGTGCTGACGCCGTTTCGCTGGCAGCCGGTCCGCCGGATGCGAGGCTCGCCTGCAGGGTGTTCGACGACTGCGCGCAGGCGCCGAGCCCAAGGCAGGTTCCCGCCAGGATCGCCGCACGCGTCCAGGAAATCGGCTTGATCTTCGTCGCCGTCCATTCGTGCAGCATCGCGTGTCCCGCCCTCAGACATCTGATTCGTCCCATCCCTGACGGTGTGGGACAGGCGTCAACAAACGCTTAACTGCGCTGGGTCCGGACGGTCCGTGGCTGCTTTCGCGCGCTGCAAGTTGTAGGGTGAGGCCAAGTATCCACACGGCGAGATCCGAATGTTCCCAAATCTCGAGACGATCTTCGCGCCTGCCGGGACCGCTGACGCGAAACCGGTCTATGCGGCGCCGGCCGGCGAATTGCCCGAAGCGCTCGGCGCGCCCGGGTCTGCGCAGGCCTGGCTCGATGCCAACGGGTTTGTCGGCGCGCGGGGGGCCTGGCTTGGTCTGCCGGAAGGTGACGGCGGGCTCGGAGGTGCCGTCTTCGGGCTCGGGGCCGGTGCGCGGGGTGATCCGTCCGGCCCGACGATCACGAACCTCGGCCTCGCGCCGGGCGTGCTTCCCGCCGGCGATTGGACGCTGCGTGCAATCGATGCGGATCCGACGCTTGCTGCCATCGCCTGGGGGCTAGGCGCCTATCGCTTCCGCGAGTTCAAGAGCGGCAGCGGCGGGTCTGAGGCCGCAAAAGCCGCCAGCGGCGAAGCGCGGCCAAGACCCCGATTGGTCATGCCCGATGGCGCCGATGCTGACCGCGTAAAAGCGACGGTCGCAGCCGTCCACCTTGGCCGCGACCTGATCAACACGCCGGCGAACGCGCTTGGGCCGCAGGAAATCGCAGAGACCGTCATAGAGCTTGCAAAAACACACGGCGCGGAGGTGACGACCTATCGCGGCGAAGATGCCTCGTTCGAAGATGCGTTTCCTTTGATCCATGCCGTTGGGCGGGCGAGCACGCGTCCGCCGCGCCTCATTGATCTCGTCTGGGGGCAGGCGGACGCGCCGCAGATCACGCTCGTCGGCAAGGGCATCTGCTTCGATACCGGCGGCCTCGACATTAAGCCGGCGCAGGCCATGCTTCTTATGAAAAAGGACATGGGCGGCGCTGCATCCGCCATCGCCTCGGCGCACATCATCATGGCGCTCGGGCTTCCGGTCCGCCTCCGCCTTATCATCTCGACTGCGGAAAACAGCGTTGGCGGCGATGCGTTTCGGCCGGGTGACGTGATCACTTCGCGCGCCGGAAAAACCGTTGAAATCGGCAACACCGATGCCGAGGGACGGTTGGTGCTGGCCGATGCGCTGACCCTTGCAGATGAGGAAGCGCCGGACCTGCTGCTGACGTTTGCGACGCTGACCGGTGCGGCCCGCGTCGCGCTTGGGCCCGATCTGCCGGCGTTCTTTTCGACCGATGACGAGTGGGCCAATCGCATCACGCGCGAAGGCCTCGAAATCGCAGACCCCGTTTGGCGGATGCCGTTCTGGGCCGGGTACAATCGCCTGCTCGAAAGCGACACCGCTGACTTCAACAACGTCTCATCGGGCCCGTTCGCAGGCGCGATCACAGCGGCGTTGTTCCTGAAGAAGTTTGTGACGAACGCGAAGGCGTACGCCCACGTCGATATGTTCGGCTGGCGGCCTGCCAAGCGTGCGCTCGGGCCAAAGGGTGGCGAGGTGCACGCAGCCCGCGCCGTTGCAGCCGCCGTTGAAGGGTTCGCTCGGAATGCCTGACCCGGACAGGACGGTTAAAGATAAACCGCTCGATCGTCGCCTTCATGCGGTTCGCGATGACCTCGCAGACGTCGCATTGCAGGGACGTGTGGAGGCAAAGCGCTTCACGGAGAGCCAGCCTGCAAGGGTCGGCCGGAGCCCGGCTCCGCTTTACGACCGCCCCGATACTTCAGCGCGGCGCGATTGCGAACTGCTGGCCGGCGACGAGGTTCGCGTCTTCGAGGTCGCTGATGCATTTGCGTGGGTCCAGAACGATCGCGATAGCTACGTCGGGTATGTCGCAGCCGGCGTTCTGATCCCGGCCGATGGCGCGTTGAGCCACGCGGTGAAGGCGCTCGCGACGTTCGTCTACGCCGAGCCTGACATCAAATCGCAGGTCCACGACGTGCTGCATTTGAATGACCGGGTGTTGGCCGAGGATGCCGGCGATGACTTCCTGAAGCTGACGCGCGGCGGCTTCGTCTTCAAGCGTCATCTGATCGAAGGGGCGCCAGCGCGACGGGACTGGGTCGATGCTGCCGAGATGTTCGCCGGGACGCCTTACCTCTGGGGCGGCAACACGCGTCTTGGTATCGACTGTTCCGGTCTCGTCCAGATGGCGATGATGGCGGCGGGTCAGCCGGCCCCGCGCGACAGCGACATGCAGTTCGAGGCGTTTCCCGATCGCGTTGCCGAGCCGGAGGACGTGGATGCGATAATCGCCGCAGAAGCCGACCGCGATCTCGATGGCCTGCAGCGCGGCGATCTCGCCTTCTGGAAAGGGCACGTTGGCATCATGATCGATGGGGTGATGATGCTACATGCGAGCGGGCATCACATGTCGACGGTGATCGAGCCGTTTGCGGTTGCGGCCAAGCGCATCGCGCGCGCGGACGGCGTCCTGCTCGGCGTCACGCGACCAGGCTTCGGCGCAACCGATGCTTAGGCGTCCTGTCGGCTGTTGTCGTCGCGCTGTTTGGCGAACAGCTCTTCAATGAGTTCGACGCTCCGGCGAGCGCCGTCGGTCGCAAGCGACATTGGCGAGGGCGTTGACTGAAGCGCTGCCTCGATAGCCGACGCCAGCGCGCCAGCCGACAGATCGGCATCGTTGACGACAACCGCGCGGCCCTTATCCGCAAGGAACGCCGCCCGCGTCGCCTGCTCCGTCTCTCCGCCTTCCGTGTAAGGCACAAGGACGGCGCGGCAGTCCGTCTGCAGGAGATCGGCGACAGTGTTGTAGCCCGCCTGCTGGATCGAGAGCGTCGCGTTCGCCATTAGCGCCGGCAAATCCGACCGGAACGTCTCGACGTCGACACCGGCTGCCGCGGCGTGGGACCGAATGCGGTCGTCCGTCTCGGGCGGCAAGTTTGGTCCGGTCAGAACCAACCATTGCGCGTCGGCCAGCGACGTCTGCGCTTTCGCGTTGATCGCCGTCTCGTGCAAAATCGCACCAACGGCACCACCGCCTGCGGAGACCAGGACATCGTAGTGCGGCGCGCCGTTTGAGGACATCGCCTTGCACTCCGGCACAACGAGGCCGGTGTAGTGACAGTGCGCTGTGGCCGCTGCGAGCGGCGGATAACTTTCCTCGATCCGCGCGGCGTTCGGGTCGCCATGGACAAGCGCCCCGTCGAAGTAACGCTCGAAAATTTCAAGCGCCGCCTGGCCCTTCTCCTGCGAACTTGGCGGCTGAAGAATGTCGCGCAGCGACGAGAGCACAAGCGGGCGCGGAGCCCGCGCGATTGCCGCTTCGAGCAGTGGCAGCAGTTCAAAGCGAAACGCGCGGCGGGCAAACGGATAGGCTTCGAGGATCAGAACATCAGGCCTCACATCGTCGAACGCGGCTTTCAGCGCCTCGGTCCGTTCCGCCTTGAATGTGTCCGTCAGCGGTGTGGCGTCAGACCGGACGAGGTTTGTGAAGACCCCATCACCTGCGTGGATCGGCGGGAGTTGGACGACCTCTGCTGACCCGAACGCCAGTGTCGGGATCGCGCGACCGCCGAGTGCGATGGTGACGTGATGGCCCGCGTCGAGACAGGCATCGATGATGCGCTTGGCGCGAAAGACGTGGCCGACGCCGAGCAGGTGTTGGACGTAGAAAAAGATCCGCAGCGTCATGCCGCGATGCTGCCGTCGTCCGGTGCGGGCGGCCGCCTCTTGCCTTTATCCGCCGCGGCGCCTTCTCGCTGAGCGTGTCCGCCGACGGTCTCGTCGAACAGACGCGCGAGCCGATCGAGACCGCCGTTCATGTCGAAGTGGGCGCGAACGCGGTCTTCTCCAGCGATTGCCAAAGCTGCGCGACGCGCCGGATCGCGTATCAGAGAGCTGAGTGCTCCGGCGAGAGCATCGGGATCATCGGGCTCGACGAGGAGGCCGGTTTCGCCATGCACGATTAACTCGGGCACGGCGGAGATTGGCGTCGAGATACAGGCAATCCGCTGGCTCTGCGCTTCGACGAGGACGTTGGGAAGCCCGTCCCGGTCGCCGTCAGGTGCGATCCGGCAGGGCAGCGCGAACACGTCGGAGCGGCGATAGGCGTCCAACACGTCGGCCTGATCAACGGCAACATCGTCACCGGCTACGGCGGCGCGATCTTCAATACCGGCGACGTGGTCGT
>JBCBXS010000181.1:0-5603 GCA_039816475.1 Pseudomonadota bacterium
GTCTCTGTCCGTGATCCGTTCACGCGGTATGACGCTGAACCGCGGGCGAACGCAAGTCTCGCCGGCTGTCCACCACGCGTTGCCGCGCCACAATTGCCATAACGCGTTGGATCGGCCTCGCGATCCATGTCACGCCGCGCCACCGGCGGTCTCCCCGCTCTCATCGGCCCGATTCCCGTTGATCGCGCGTTTGCGAATGCCATAACTCAGGCCGCGCGCGGATGCCGAGGTATGGGAGCGAAACGCATGTCAGATGATCGGACGGGCCATATGGACGGCCTCGAAACGCGGACGAAGAAGTCCCGCGACAAGGCGCAATTCGGTCTGCTGCCGGACATCATCGATCGCGCGAAGACGACGGCGCCCGGCTGGACGCGGCATCTCGCGCATATCGTGCCGCAGGAGATTCATTCACGCGCGGCGCTCGCGACCCTGCCGATCCTTCGCAAGTCTGAGCTGAAGACGCTGCAGACAGAGACGCCGCCGTTCGGCGGGTTCGCGACGGCCCCGGTCGGCGACATGATGCGCGCGTTTCTTTCGCCCGGACCGATCTTCGAGCCGGAGGGCCGAGGCGCCGACTGGTGGCGGTCGGCGCGCGCGCTTCACGCTGCCGGCTTCCGCAAGGGCGACCTCGTCCACAACACGTTCTCCTATCACCTGACGCCCGGCGGCTGGATTCTCGATGCAGGCGCGCGGGCGATCGGCTGTGCGGTCTTCCCCGCGGGGCCCGGCAACACCGAGCAACAAATCGAGGCGATCCAGCATCTGCAGCCGAGCGCCTTCATCGGCGTGCCCGACTACCTCAAGATCCTGCTCGACAAAGCGTCAGAAGCCGGTCGCGAGATCACGAGCTTCAAGCGGGCGATGGTCTCCGGCGGCGCGCTGTTTCCGTCGCTGCGGCAGGAGTATCAGTCGCGTGGTATCGCGGTGTTTCAGACCTACGCGACGGCGGACCTCGGCGTCATCGCCTACGAGAGCGCGGCGCTGGAAGGCATGATCGTCGACGAGGGCGTTATCGTCGAGATCGTGAAACCGGGGACCGGCGATCCTGTGCCGGACGGCGATGTCGGCGAGGTCGTCGTCACCACGCTCAACCGCGACTACCCGATGTTCCGGCTGGCGACCGGCGATCTCTCAGCCGTGCTGCCGGGCGAAAGCCCGTGCGGGCGCACGAATATGCGCATCAAGGGCTGGCTTGGCCGCGCCGATCAGACGACCAAGATTAAGGGGATGTTCGTGCATCCGGAACAGGTTGCCGAGATCAGCAAGCGGCATCCGGAGCTTGGTCGGCTTCGACTGGTCGCCGGTCGCGATGGCGAGCAGGACACCATGACGCTTCATGCGGAGATCGCCTCCGCCGAGGACGGTCTTGGCGATCGCGTAAAGGAGACGCTGGCGGCCGTGACGAAGCTGAAGGGCGACGTTGCATTTGCTGAACCCGGCGCATTGCCGAACGACGGCAAGGTCATCGCCGACGAGCGTGAATACGATTGACGATGATGGTGCTTGAGCGTCGCTTTGGCTCGAACGTCACGCGTGGACGCGAGGTGACGGCTGTCGCAAGCGTTATGAGACGCGCGCTTCGCCGGCCGCCGAAAGCTTCATAACACGATCGAGCGCTGCCTTGATCTGCACACTGTCCACGTCGTCCTTGTGAAGCACGTCCGACGCACCGAGGCTCACGAGCTCGATCCGGCGCTGCCGGTTCACCTCGCCACTGATGACGATGATCGGACCCGTGAAGCCCGCCTTCTGAAGGTACGGGATCGTGTCGGTCGCAGTGTCGTTCGGCTTCAGATAATCATCGAGGATAATGAGGTCCGGCATCTTCTCGATCACGCGGTCGAGTGCGGAGGCGAGTGTCTCAGCGCGCCGGATTTTCGCATGTCGGCCGACGGAAAGATGAAGCGTCGCGCGCATGCGATCGCCGTCGATCGGATTGTCTTCGACGACGAGGATATCTGAAAGCTTTTCGAAGCCGTCGATGGCGGAGTTCGTGGAGTGGCGTTCAGCGAGAATATCGCTACCAACCCCCTGCTTGATCCTGCCCATTGCGACGCTCCCGCTCCATCTGCCGTTGCCCTGCGGTCAAGTCTTCTTTTCGTCGTGGGCAACAGTCTGACCGGAGACTGCCGCATTTTAGAGCGGCCACACAACCGTAAAAACTGTCCCCGGCCCGACTGTCGGATCGGAGACAACGGTGATTTCAGCGCCCGCCGCTTCGACAGCGCGCTTGACGAGCGCAAGGCCCATTCCGCTGCTGTTTTCGTCGATCGGGATCGCGCCGGTCTCATCGGGGAGCTGCGTGAAGGGCCGGAAGATCGCTGTTTGGTAATCAAGCGAAATTCCCGGTCCGTCGTCTTTTACCGCGATCGCGACGGTGCTCGCGCGCACCTCCGCTGAAATCTCAACGATGCCTCCGTCCTGCGGCGCGAAGCGAATGGCGTTCTCGACGAGGTTACGCAGCACGAGATCGATGAGCGCGGGGATTGTCGCAATCACCGGCCAGGTGCCGGAGACCTTCACGGTGAGGCGCGGCGGGACGGGCAGCGATTGCACGATGTCGCCGACCAGTTCGCCGGTGTTCACGTCCTCGAGCGCTTCGTCTTTCCGTTCGAGGCGGGCGTAAGAGAGCAGACTGCTCAACATCGACGTCATGCGCCGCGACTGTGCCTTCAGCCGCGAAAGATGCTCGCGCGGATCGCCGGCGTCAGGGTCTGAAAGGCTGCTCTCCAGATCGTCGGCGAAATAGCGAAGCGCGCGCATCGGCGCCTTCAGATCGTGACTGACGACGTGGGCGAACTCGGCGAGATCGCGGTTCACATCGGCGAGCGTCCGATTGGTCTCGCGGATGGCCTCGGCCTGTTCGAGCAGCATCATCTCCATCAGCCGCCGGTTGCGCACCTGCGTCTGCAATTCCTGCTCGAGCGCGGCACGGCTCAATGCGCGGGCGACGAGGATGAGGAACTGCCGTCGCGCGTCGGACCATCGGACCGAAAGGTTGATGCGTGGCATCCGCTCGGCACCGGTCACGATTGTGATGTTCGGGATTTCGAGCGTACGGCCAACATCCGAGACCAACGCGCTCAGATCGTCTTCGAAACCGAACAGCGCCGGCACGCTGTCGGTCAGCGCCTGGTTTCGCGGGACGAACGCTGCGAGTGCGCCGAACGTGTCGCGCACCGTCAGCTCGGCATCGACCCAGATAAACGCGAGCGTGTCGTTTTCGGCGAACATCTCGCAGGCATCGATCAGATCCGGCGTCGTCGTCTGCATCGCTCAAAGCCCGCGGCGCACGATGCTGGCAGCGGCATCGGCAAACGTTTCGCGGACGTTGGCGCCGGTCCGCGCGCTCGTCGTGATGTAGGGCAGGCCGCGTGATACCAGCCGCTCCGGCAGCTCCGGCGTTTCGCCGTCTTCGAGGAGGTCGACCTTGTTGAGGACGCAGCAGAAGTACCGGCCCGGCAGTTCCTCTTCGAAGCGGACCGCAAGCCGCGCCATCGTCTCAAGCGTTTGCTTCCGTGTGACGTCGCCGAGGATGACGGCTGCATGCGCGCCGCGAATATAGACGGACTTGAAGATCGTCTCGCCGAAGCTGCCGTCGGTGTCCCAGACGTTAAACAGGAACGGTTGTTCGCCGGGCGATGGCTCGACTTTAAACTGGTAGATGTCGCTGCCGATCGAGACGCCGTAGTCGCCGGAGAAGGTGTCGAACACCAGCCGGTTGACGATCGAGGTTTTGCCAACGCCCATCTCGCCGAGCAGCATGATCTTGCGGATGATCATCGCGGCGCCTGAGGCGTTTCACCGATGAAGCCTAGCTCGAACTCCGCGCGTCGGTTCGGGCTGTCGGACCCGGTCGCCGGACTGAGGTCTCTGATGGACGCGCGGCCGACGGCGACAAGCTGCTGTGCCGGCACACCCCGATCTAGAAGTTCGGCGCGGACGGTCTCAGCCCGCTCGAGCGCGAGCGAGTTGTTCCGGTTGAGCCCGCCGCGCTCATCTGTGTAGCCGACGATCCGGACAAGCAGGTCGGTCGCCTTGATGCGTTCCGCCAGCGTGTCGAGCTGCTGCGCGACGGCCTGCGGACTGCGGAAGGTCGTGCCGTTGGCAAAGAAGATCGCGTTGCGGCGCGTGAACTGTGCGAGCCGATCATCCGGCGTGACCTTCACCGTCTCGCGGACGATCTGCGGCGCAGCCGGTTTGGGCAGGCGCAGGCTGCCGGCCTGGCGGACAGCGGCAATGGTGCTCGCGAGACGTTCAGCCGAGGCCGAGAGGTCGCTTGCGAGATCGGTAGCCGATGCCTTGCTCTCGGCGTCCGCGCCATCCCCCTGCTGATCAGATGAATTGATCGGCGCCCGGCCTCCGCCGAGCAACTCGGCGATTTCGGCATACGACCTGTCGACGTTTCCGGTGGCCTCGCGAATATCGGCGGAGGTCTCGCCGAGCTGGCTCAACGACGTCGTCGGGTCGGCGATCTTGCGGGTGACCGCGGCCAGCCGCTCAAGTGCGGAATTGGCAGGCTTCAGGGCGGCTTCTGCCCTCTGGCGGCGCGCCGTCGCGGTTGCATTATCGGCAAACGATTTGAGCTCATCACGAGCCTGAGCCAACCGTCGTTCCGTGCGCCGCAACGACCGCGCGAGCGATTGACGGATCAGGCGCGTTTCGACGGATCGGACTTCGCGCGCGAGCGGCTCGAGATCAACGGGCTCTGCCGGCGGCGGGATATCGGCGGCTGGCAGCACGGCCAGACGCGTTGCGATCTCCGTCTCCGGTGGCAGGTCCCCGCGGAGTTTCGCAAGCAACGCGGCCCGTACGCCCGGTGTTGGCGCAAGACCACTAAGCGAGAGCGACTTCCCGCGATATCCAACATCAAGCTCGGTCGGGTAACCGCTCATGCCGTCCGTCGCCGTGATGGCAGCCTGGGCCAACTGCCGCGTGCGCGACTCTTCCCACCCAGTGAAGAACGTCCAGCCGATCCAACCGAGCAGGGGCAGCAGAATGAGTGCTGCCAGCACCTTCAGCGTCGCGCCGGAGTTCGATGGCGGTGACAGCTTCTCGTACCGCGCGTCAACCTCTTCACTGAGATCTTCGGCGAGTACGCCTAAGCGGACAGACGGCGTCTCGGCCGTCCCGTCGCTGCCGCCACCAAGCGCGTCCGAACTCTCCAGCAAGAGCTGATCGCCTGGCTTCGAAAGGAACGAGACAAACTCTTCGTCGAAGACCTGCTCAACGGACGCCGGCGCCGTCCCGCGACACCGCGCGGCAACGAGGTACATCGGCGATGCGCGCAGGTAGAACTGGAAATCGTCGGCGCGGAAGCTTCGAAGGTTCCCGCCCTCGACTTCGAACGCGTTCGTCGCGAACTCGTTGATCGCGCTCAGGACGCCACTCATGTGGATGTCCTGGTTCGAGAGCTGCGTGCCGCCGGGCCAGCGCCCGAGCAATTCGCCGGAACCGCGGCGGATCAGATAGATCTCATCGACCACCAGGCGCTCGGTATCGGCGAGCACGAGATCAGCCACCGGAACGCCGGTCCGCAGGCTCCGCATTCGCAGCGACAGCGGGTTCTGCGACATCCGCCGATTGATCTGGTCGGCAAG
>JBCBXS010000182.1:0-5599 GCA_039816475.1 Pseudomonadota bacterium
ATGCAGGGCGGCACGTTCACGATCTCGAACGGCGGTGTCTACGGTTCAATGCTGTCGACGCCAATCCTCAATGCGCCGCAATCCGGAATCCTCGGAATGCACAAGATCGAGAAGCGGCCCGTCGTCATGCCGGACGACAGCATCGAGGCGCGGCCGATGATGTATCTCGCGCTCAGCTACGATCACCGGATTGTCGACGGCAAGGAAGCCGTCACGTTCCTCGTCCGCGTCAAAGAAAACCTCGAAGACCCGCAGCGGTTCGTCCTCGGGCTCTGAGCGCCGCCCGGCGCGCACGATGCCGACCGTTGCGATCGTGGAGGGTGTTCGGGTGATGATTTACTTTAGCGATCACCCGCCACCGCATTTTCACGTTGAGTTTGCTGAACACCGAGCCCAGATAAGTATCACTTCCGGCGACGTCCTAAACGGCTCGCTTCCAGCCGCAAAGTTGAGGAGCATGCGAGAATGGGCCGCGACGAACAGAGCAAAGTTGATGACGTGCTGGGGCCGGGCGCAGCAGAACCTGCCCCCTGGGAGGGTCGAGTAGAACTTGGCTTGCCAGTTGTTGAGCTGGACGCGAAATCACCGCCGCACCTCACGTTGACCTTCGCCGACGGTTTCAAAGGCACGGTCAGCCTCCAGCATGTGTTGGAGCACGGTCCCGCGTTCGCGGGATTGCGGGACCCAGCCGTGTTTAGGAAGGCGCAGCTCGTCGAGAACGGTTCTGTGATCGCGTGGGGCGATGACGAGTGGACTCGAGTCGATCTGTGCGTCGACTCCTTGAGGCTCGAAGCTGAAGGTTTGTGGGACCCGGTCAGTCGCTCTTGGACGGTCGATCGGTATGAGGCGCAGCACGCGCCAGCTAAGTAGGCATTTGCCGCGCGATGCCTGTTGAACTCGTCCAAGTGCTGCTCGCGGTTGCGCTGGTGCCGGCGCACTTTGTGCCGTACGCGATTGTAGCGAACCTGCATCTTGGCATGGACTACACGACCGGCCCGCGCGATGAGCCCGTGGACCTGCCACCGCTCTGCGGCCGGCTGAAACGCGCCTACGAGAACTATCTCGAAAGCCTGCCCTGGTTTGCGATCGTCATGATCGTCGCCCACTTGAGCGAGCGGGCCGACGGCCTCATCACGACGTTGGGCTGGGTTTATCTCGGCCTGCGCGTCGCCTATGTCCCTGCCTATGTGAGCGGCGTTCCGCTGCTCCGATCCGTCATCTGGATGTTTGCGACGGGTGCGATCTTCATCGCTCTGGTCTGGCTGTTGATCGGCGTCTGAACGCGTCGACGCATCGGGCCTCGCCGCCGCGGCAGTTCACGTCGTCTCGTCAAGGAAACTGACTTCATGGCTGACACCTACGACCTCGTCGTCATCGGCACCGGCCCCGGCGGTTACGTCGGCGCGATCCGGGCGGCCCAGCTTGGGATGAAGGTTGCCGTCGTCGAGAAACGCGCGACCCACGGCGGGACGTGCCTGAACGTCGGATGTATTCCGTCGAAGGCGCTGCTGCACGCGTCCGAGCTGTTCGAGGAAGCCTCGCACGGCATGGCCGAGATGGGCATCGAGGTGTCGCCGAAGCTCGATCTCACGAAGATGCTCGCGTTCAAGGACGAGGGCGTGAAGGGCAATGTCGAGGGCGTCGCGTTCCTGCTGAAGAAGAACAAGATCGATGCGTTCCACGGCACGGGCTCGATCTCCGGTCCCGGTCAAGTGACGGTCTCGGCTGTGAACGGCGGTGCGCCACAGACGCTGCAGACGAAGAACATCGTCATTGCAACAGGCTCGGACATCGTGCGCCTGCCGGGCATCGAGATCGACGAGAAACAGATCGTCTCCTCGACCGGTGCTCTGACGCTCGAGACTGTGCCGGGCAAGCTGCTGATCATAGGGGCCGGTGTGATCGGGCTGGAGCTCGGCTCCGTCTGGCGGCGGCTCGGGGCAGAGGTCCACGTTGTCGAGTTCCAGGACCGCATCCTGCCTGGCATGGACGGCGAAGTCGCAAAGCAGTTCCAACGGATACTGCAGAAGCAGGGCATTACGTTTCAGCTTGGCGCCAAGGTCACCGGCGTCACGACGGATGCCTCAGGCTGCACAGCGACGATCGCACCCGCGAGCGGTGACGGCGAAGCGGAAGAGCGCTTCGCGGATGTCGTCCTTGTCGCCGTCGGCCGGACGCCGTTCACCGACGGACTTGGCCTTGAAGAAGCGGGCGTCGCGCTCGACGATCGCAAGCGCGTCATCGTCGACCACAACTACAAGACCAACGTCGACGGCATCTACGCCATCGGCGATGTGATCGCCGGGCCGATGCTCGCCCATAAGGCCGAGGACGAAGGCATCGCGGTGGCCGAAGAGCTCGCGGGTCAGGCCGGCCACGTGAACTACGACGCGATCCCGAACGTGATCTACACGGCGCCGGAAGTCGCAACCGTTGGCAAGACCGAGGACGAGCTGAAGCAAGCCGGCATCGCCTACAACGTCGGCAAGTTTCCGTTCACGGCGAACGGCCGCGCCAAGGTCAACCGGACGACCGACGGGTTTGTGAAGGTACTCGCCGACAAGGAGACCGACCGCGTCCTCGGCGTGCACATCATTGGGCCGCACGCGGGCGAGATGATTGCCGAAGCCGGCGTGATCATGGAGTTCGGCGGATCGTCGGAAGACCTTGCGCGCACCTGCCATGCGCATCCGACGTTGACGGAGGCCGTCAAGGAAGCCGCACTCGCCGTCGAGTCCCGCGCGATCCACATGTAGATTTCCAAGTCGGGGCGATCGTCGTCGCGGCGATCGTCCGTTGGAGGCGACGTGAGTGTCGGTGGTGTATCCGAGGGCGTCCGGTCCGAGCCGCAGGATCGCATTGTCTTTGCGGTCGCGATGCTGTTGCTCGCGACACTGCTTGCGCCGCTCCTCGACAGCTCGGTCAAGTATCTGACGGCGACATTGCCGGTGCTGATGATCGCGACCGGCCGCTATCTCTTTCAGGCGATCCTGCTCTGGCCCATCGTCGCTGTGCGCCATCCGAGTGCGCTGTGGCGGATGCCGGACGCGAAGCTGCAGCTGCTCCGCTCGCTCGTCATTGTCATCAGCGCGATCTTCTTTTTCTCGGCCCTCCGGACGACGCCGCTCGCCGATGTCGTCGCGATCTTCTTCATCAATCCGTTCGTCGTCACCGCACTCGCGCCCTGGGTGCTCGGGGAGCGTGTTGGCATCTGGCGGTGGGGCGCGGTGGTCGCCGGCTTCGTCGGCGTGCTGGTGATCATCCAGCCGGGCTTCGAAGGCTTCGGCTGGGGCACTGGGTTTGCGTTGATCGCAGGTTTCCTGTTCGGCTGCTTCGTCCTGCTGTCGCGCAAGGTTGGAAGCGGCGGCTCACCACCGATGGTCGCCGGTCTGTTGACGGGCCTGGTTGGCGCAGGCCTGTTCGGTCTTTCGCTCCCGTTTGTCTGGCAGACGCCCACGCTTTGGGAAGTCAGCCTGATGGCGCTGGCCGGTGCATTTGGTGCGGCGGTCCACGTGCTGTTCATGGTCGCCTACATCAATGCCGACGCATCGCGCCTCGTGCCGTTCAGCTACTTCGAACTTCTGAGCGCATCGCTGATCGGCTTCCTCATCTTTGGTGATGTCCCCGATGCGATAACGTGGCTTGGCATGGCGATCATCGCAGCGAGCGGCGTGACGATCGCCTATCGCGAACGCCGTCGCGCGACGCGAAGTTTGACGGCACCGCCGCCGGTCAAACGATAACGAGTCTCTCGCTCGCTCGCCCGCGCGTATCCGAAACCGAGCGACTGCATCGCCAACTCAAACCCGTTTCGCACAACGCTTCAGCAAGGTGCTGCCCGTTTGCTTTGCAGGCGGAAAGTGATTCGCACGTGCTTCATTCATGAACGTGAAAAAGCCGGTTACTGCGTCGTGACCTCACACGCTTCGCCTCACGAAATGGCGAATGGGCAACAGCGTATAATTCGTAAGCGAACTCATGGGCTTGGCCTTTGCGCCGCTGGCACCTGACCGCCGCTCGGCCCGTTCATCGCGCCGTCCAAGTCAGAAACGTTATCCCCGCCCGTGAAACTGACCCTACTCTTGCATCGTTAAAGCACACCAACGCGGGCTCGAACGCGGAGCACCCGATGACGGCATACCTGATCGCATACGTGGCAACGGCGGTGACGTTTCTCGCTATCGATGCGGTTTGGTTGGGTGTGGTCGCGACCAGCTTCTACAAAGCTCAGCTGGGATCACTGCTCGCAGAACGCGTGAACTTTGCCTACGCGGCGGGTTTCTACCTCGTCTACTGCGTCGGCATCGTCATCTTCGCCGTAAGCCCGGCTTTGAAGTCCGGGCAATGGACGGACGCAGCGCTCTACGGCGTGCTGTTCGGGTTCTTCTGTTACGCAACTTACGACATGACCAATCTCGCAACGATCCGGGATTGGCCGCTGCCGATGTCGCTTGTCGACATGGCCTGGGGAAGCGCACTGACCGGCACGGCTGCCGTGGCGGGCTACTCAATGACAGCGCTCTTTTACGGAGGCTCAGGCGCATGACGATCCGATCGACACTTACGCTTATTGCCAGCTCGGCAGCGCTTCTTTTCGGCGCGACGACCGCTGGAGCCAATCCCGTCGATGTCCCGACGGCGCACAAGGCCTCGGCTTCGAAGACAGCCAAGCCGAGCGATGTTATCCGGCGCATGATGCTGGATAAGTTCTTCGATGAATTGAAGGCGGCCAAGAGCCAGTCTGACGGCAACCAGGCCATGGCGAAGATCTGGCACGTCTGGATGAATTCAGGCCGGCCGGCGGTCGATATCACGCTTCGCCAATCGCACGCACTGATGATGCGGGGCGCGCTGCGCGTGGCCCTGTCGCTTGCCAACCGCGCGATCGATATGGCGCCGACGCATGCAGAGGCCTACAACCACCGCGCGACCGTTCATTACTTCCGCAAGGACTACAACGCGGCGGTCAAGGACATCCAGAAGACGCTTCGACTGGAGCCGCGCCATTTCGGTGCCATCGCGGGTCTCGGCTTTATTTACATCCGGCTTGAGAAATGGGCCGGCGCGCTGAAGGCCTTCGAGACCGCGACCAAGGTCAATCCGTGGCTGCACAATCGCGCGAAGGTGATGAAGATGCTTCGGCTTAAGGTCACCGGGCAGGCGTTGTAGCGGGACGTCTGCCGGGCCTCGCGGCGACGCTAGCGTGTCGCCCGGTCGGACATCCGAATGCGGAGCTCCGCCGTTTTGATTTCAGGTCAGGCGGCAAGGGTTAGGCGGCTGAGATGTTTGAGCAGACCATCGGACGAGGTTTGGCAGGCTTTAGGTTGAGGGTCGGCGCTGCAGTTTTGTTGGCAGCCATGACGGTTGGCGCTGGGCATCCGGCGTCCGCCGAGCAGGCCAAACCGGAGGCCGCGCCACCTGCTTCAGCGAAGCCGTCATCTGACTCCGTGATCCCGGGTGCCTTTGCAGCCGAGCAACGGGCGAAGCTCGATCGTTTGTTCGCAAGGCTCGCCGGCGCGCCCAACCGCTCGAAAGGTGAGGCGGTCGTCCAGGAGATCTGGCGCACATGGATGACCAGCGGAAACGTCGATGTCGATTT
>JBCBXS010000183.1:0-5545 GCA_039816475.1 Pseudomonadota bacterium
TGACGCGCGTCATCGGGCAAACTGAGTTCTACGGTCGGCCCTTCAAAGTGACGCCCGACGTGCTCGATCCGCGCCCCGAGTCCGAAGGCATCGTCGATCTCGTCCTTGCGTTTGTCGGGGCAACACCCAGGGGCCAACCTTGGCGCATTTGCGATGTTGGGACCGGCTCGGGCTGTCTGGCCGTCACGCTGCTCGCGGAACTGCCGAACGCGACTGCGGTGGCGATCGACATCTCGGCCAGCGCGCTTGAGGTGGCGCAAGAAAACGCGCGCGCGATCGGTGTCGCCGGTCGGCTGAACGTCAAATGCGCCGATCTGCGCGACGGTCTTGGCGGCCCATTCGATATTCTCGTGTCGAACCCTCCCTACATCCGCAGCGGCGATATCGACGGCCTGGAGACGAGCGTCCGGAACCACGACCCGCACCTGGCGTTGGACGGGGGCGGCGATGGTCTGACTTTTTATCGGGCATTGAGTGGCCAGCTTTCCGACGTTGTCCCTGACGGGTTTGCCGTGTTCGAAGTCGGCCATGATCAGGCCGCAGCAGTTGTCGATATGGTGAATGATGGGTTGACCGGCTGCGCGCAACGAGACGTCAGGTCGGAGCCCGATCTCTCGGGCATCGCACGCTACGTGGCTGTCCGGACACGCTATGGCAGGGCCCCGAAAAAAGAGTTGGAACCAGCGGTCGATCCGACTATTATGTGAGTAGGCGATTGGGTCTTGCGCTTGAGCGATTGCTCGCGATCGACCCCTGTTTAGCCGAAGTGCCCACGAGATTTGGCCGACGCGTAAACGAAGGGAAGACGTTCGCGTCGCGGGATGGCTATCGCGCACTCGGGAAGAGCCCGATGAGCGCTTAGCAAACAACTCAAAGCCCAAGGCCGTTCAGCTTGGTTCGGCTCAATCGAGCCGTGACACGCAGCGCTGATGTGCAGGGCGTGTAACACCCGAATTACAACCGTTCGCAACGTGAGATTTGGAGCCCATGAGGCAGGGACAGCAGCACCGTCGCGGTCGCGGCCGGAACAACAACAACCACAACAACCGGAAGCACCAAAATCCGCTCACGCGGAGCTTCGAATCGAATGGTCCGGATGTGAAGATCCGCGGGACCCCATCGCACGTCGCCGAGAAATACGTGGCGCTGGCCCGCGATGCGCTTTCGTCCGGCGATCCGGTGCTCGCAGAGAACTATCTGCAACACGCCGAGCACTATAACCGCATCATCATGGCCTACCGCGAGCAACAGGCGCAGCAGGCCGAACAGAACGGCCGCAACCGCCCCAACGGCGAGGACGGCCAGTCCGATCAGCCGTCGCAGGGCGATGGCGAACGCGGTGATCGTGCCGAGCGGAGTGATCGCGGCGCGATGAACGGCAATGGCTTCGATCATGCCAATGGCGATGCGAGTGGCTCAGCCGAGGCCGCGACCGAAGACGGCGAAGGCGGCGGCCAGTCCTCCCGCGGTCGCAACCCACGCGGACGCCGGAATAGTCGGGAGCGGCCCCCTCGCGAACCGCGCGGCGAAGGCAAGGCGTCATCGCGGAAGGAAGCTGCTTCGAGTGGCGCTGAAGACGATGAGGCTGCGACCGCATCGTCGTCTGACGAGCAGGCGCCCGATTTCCTGAAGCGACCGATCCGCCGGTCCCGGAAGTCCGCCAGCGCCGAAACGTCGGAGACGAGCGCCTCTGAACCCGAGCTCGCGCACGAAGACAGCAGCGACTAGCTCTGGCTGAACGGTGGCGCGCGATTGCCGCGTGAGGTCAGCGTCAACCGACTGAGAGCGCGTCGCCTTCGGTGAGGCGACCGGGGCTGGTGACCTCAGCGTAGATCCCGAAATCTTCGTGGCCGAAGGTGCGCTGCAGGACGCTCGGGATCGACAGATCGCGGTCGCCTGAGGACGGGTCGACGTTGACGGCGGCACAGCGGACGGTGCGGTCCAGTACGGTCAGGCGGACGCCGTCCCCCACTTCAAGCGTCTTGCCGATCCAGTCGAACTCGGCCCACGCAGGTGCACCATCGATGTGGATGTTCGCACGAAACCGCAGCGGATCGAGCGTGCGGCCGACGACGTGTTCCAACGCGCGCAAACTTTCGAGATTGATGATGTGGACGCAAGGCACCGGCACATCGGAAAACGAATGCCCCTCGACGGAGACAACCTTGGGCGCGCCGCGCAGCTCGCCTTCGAGATAGCCCGCGAAGAACTGCTCGATCATCGCGCGGCCAATCGGTGTCGAAAGCTGACCGCGCGCAACCTGCTTGCCGCTGCGCTTGATCGTCAGCGTATGGTCTTCCGGTGCAAACGACGTCTCCAAAGCGCCGAGCCGCTCGTTCCTCATGCGCATAACGAAGCTCAGTTTCGGCAGATGCTTCGGCGCCGTGGGATCGAAGCGGCCGGGGCCGTTCTCGATCGCATAGAGCCGGTCGAACGGAAACGTCCAGCGCTCGGTCACGTCGACGGCGTCGAGGCGTTCAGGCGAAAGCCCCTTCACCGGATAGCGATAGAGATCCGTGACGCGAATGCCGGCGGCCGCATCGGCCTTTTCGTGCGCAGTCCCGCCCGCGTCCGTCCCGCTCGCACCCATACCCATCGCACTCCTCGCACCGGCCGGCCGACACGCATGTCGAACACGCGACCGCAAACAGCCGCCTTCAAAACAGGCAGCACCGCACCATATTCATAGTCGGAACGCCGGCCATATGGCGACGTTCGTTGACCATAAATCGTGGGCGCCGCCGGCGTGCTCCTCAGCGAGGCGCGGCAGCGTGCAAGAGGAGCGATGTTATGAATTTCGAGAAGTACACCGAGCGCGCGAAGGGCTTCGTCCAGTCGGCACAGGGCCTGGCGCTGCGCTCTGACCACCAGCAGTTCGGGACCGAACACCTCCTGAAGGTGCTGCTCGACGACCCCGAGGGACTAGCAAGCGGCCTGATGGAGCGCGCGGGCGCGGATGCAAAAGCCGCCCGCGTTGCCGTCGAGCAGGAACTCGCGCGCAAGCCGAGTGTCACCGGCGGTGGCGCCAACAATCTCTATCTCGCGACGGATCTCGCCAAGGTGTTCGAAACCGCCGGCCAAGTGGCGGAGCGTGCGGGTGATGTGTACGTCACGGCCGAACGCCTGCTGCTCGCGCTTGCGATCGAAGGTGAGAGCGACGCCGGCAAGATCCTGAAGCAGGCCGGCCTGACCGCGGATCGGTTGAACGCTGCGATCAACGAGATCCGCAAGGGCCGCACAGCGGACACCGCGACATCTGAAGACGGCTTCGATGCGCTGAAGCGGTTCGCCATCGACCTGACGGATCGCGCTCGCTCGGGGAAGGTTGATCCCGTCATCGGCCGCGACGAGGAAATCCGCCGGACGATCCAGGTGCTCTCGCGGCGGACGAAGAACAATCCGGTGCTGATCGGCGAGCCGGGTGTTGGCAAGACCGCGATCGCGGAAGGTCTCGCACTCCGCATCGTCAACGGCGATGTGCCCGAAAGCCTGAAGACCAAGCGCCTGCTCTCGCTCGACATGGGTGCACTGATCGCAGGCGCCAAATACCGCGGTGAATTCGAGGAGCGGCTGAAGTCCGTCCTGCAAGAGGTCTCCGCTGAAGACGGCCAGATCATCCTGTTCATCGATGAGCTGCACACGATCGTCGGCGCCGGCAAGGCGGATGGCGCAATGGATGCCTCGAACCTGCTGAAGCCCGCGCTCGCCCGCGGTGAACTACACTGCGTCGGCGCGACGACACTCGATGAATACCGCAAGCATATCGAGAAGGACGCAGCACTCGCCCGCCGTTTCCAGCCCGTGTTTATCACCGAGCCGACGGTCGAGGACACGATTTCGATCCTGCGCGGGCTCAAGGATAAGTACGAGCTGCACCACGGCGTTCGCATCGGTGACAGTGCGCTGGTCTCGGCGGCCACGCTGTCGAACCGCTACATCACGGATCGTTTCCTGCCCGACAAGGCGATCGACCTGGTCGACGAGGCGGCCTCGCGCCTGCGGATGCAGGTCGATTCAAAGCCCGAAGAACTCGACGAAATCGACCGGCGCGTGACGCAGCTCAAGATCGAGCGTGAGGCCCTGCGCAAGGAAGACGATGCTGCCTCGAAGGACCGGCTCGCGAAACTCGAAGGTGAGCTTGCAAACCTCGAGGAAGATTCGCGCGCGCTGTCGGAACGCTGGGAGGCAGAGAAGGCCAAGCTCGGCGACGTGCAGAAGATCAAGGAAGAGCTCGACCAGAAACGCATCGAGCTTGAGCACGCCCAACGCGACGGCGACCTCGCGCGGGCCGGAGAGCTCGCCTACGGCGTCATCCCCGAACTCGAAAAGAAGATCGCTGCCATCGAGGAGGCCGCGCAGGAAAACGACGCAAGCGCGTCGCCGATGCTCGAAGAGGTCGTCTCGCCGAACCATATCGCAGGCGTCGTCTCGCGGTGGACCGGCATCCCGGTCGACAAGATGTTGGAAGGCGAGCGCGAGAAGCTTCTGCGAATGGAAGACGAGCTGCGCCATCGCGTGATCGGCCAGGACGAAGCTCTAACGGCGGTCTCAAAGGCGGTGCGCCGAGCACGCGCCGGCCTGCAGGACCCGAACCGGCCAATCGGCTCTTTCATGTTCCTCGGCCCCACGGGCGTCGGCAAGACAGAGCTGACGAAGGCGGTCGCCGCGTTCCTGTTCGACGACGACCAGGCGATGGTGCGCATCGACATGAGCGAGTTCATGGAGAAGCACTCCGTCGCCCGGCTGATCGGCGCGCCTCCAGGCTATGTCGGCTACGAGGAGGGCGGCGTGCTCACCGAGGCTGTCCGCCGCCGGCCGTATCAGGTCGTGCTGTTCGACGAGATCGAGAAGGCCCACGGCGACGTGTTCAACGTCCTCCTTCAGGTGCTCGATGACGGGCGGCTGACGGACGGGCAGGGCCGCACGGTCGACTTCAAGAACACGCTCATCATCATGACGTCGAACGTCGGTTCGGAGTATCTGGTCAACGGCGCCGGCAACGGCGAGGCGGGTGACGCGCGCGAGTATGTCATGGCTGAGCTTCGGCTGAAGTTCCGGCCTGAATTCCTGAACCGGCTCGATGACGTCATCCTGTTCCGGAAGCTCGAACGCGACCAGATGGCAGCCATCGTCGACATCCAGATCGCGCGGCTGCGGGACCTGCTCGCCGACCGCAAGATCACGCTCGCGTTGACCGACGCCGCGCGCGACTGGCTCGCCGAACACGGATACGACCCGGCCTACGGCGCGCGACCGTTAAAGCGCGTCATCCAACGCGAGATCCAGGACGGCCTCGCCGAGGAAATCCTCGCCGGCAACATCCGCGACGGCGACACCGTCCGTGTTGACGCGGATGGCGGCGAGCTAAAGCTGGCCGCAGAACGTGGCGAGGCGGTTGCCGCTGCCTAAGGTGTCCGCCGCTGTGATTGCGAAAACGAAGAGCGGTCCACGTGGGCCGCTCTTTATTCTTGGTCCAACTCGCCTGGCGGCGGTTGGCACCGGCAATTCGAGTGACGCCCGCCTCGCGCGCGAGTGCGCTCGGCTC
>JBCBXS010000184.1:0-5541 GCA_039816475.1 Pseudomonadota bacterium
GACGCGTCACTCTACTGGCTCGCGCGGATGCTCGACGGCGGCGAGGACCGAATGTTCATCGCGCGCCGCCTTGTCCGCATGGCCGTCGAGGACATCGGTCTCGCGGATCCTAACGCCCTGGCGCAGGCAAATGCCGCCAAAGACGCCTACGACTTCCTCGGCTCGCCGGAGGGCGAACTCGCTCTGGCGCAGGCGACGATCTATCTCGCGACCGCGCCGAAATCGAACGCGGGGTACGTCGCCTACAAGGCGGCGATGCGGTCGGCTACGCAGCACGGCAGCCTCAGCCCACCGAAACACATCCTCAACGCGCCGACGGGTCTGATGAAGTCGGAAGGGTATGGCGCCGGCTATGACTACGACCACAACGCTGAAGACGCGTTTTCTGGTGCTGACTACTTTCCCGACGAGATGGCGCGCGAGGCCTATTACGCGCCGCCCGAGCGCGGCTTCGAACGAGAAATAGGGAAGCGGCTCGCGTATTGGGCGAAACTCCGTCGTGAACGCCACGGCGACGGATAGGGGCTGAGTGAGCGACGGGGCAACACGGTCGTGACCGAACCGGCGCCTGCTTGTGCTGCCTGCCTTTACAACGCCAAAGCCCTCTGATTTCGTTCGTGAATTCGCGTGTCAGGAAGCTTGGGCTGCGTCGCTGTGGTTGTGTTCAACGATGTCTGGTTTGGTCACCCGATCAACGAGAGCGTGCAGACGCCGTGCATTGCGCCGGCCGACGGCACCTATGTCGGCTCCACCGTGCGCAAAGGGTTCCCGACGCACGCCAACCAGTGCGCGATCCGCATCGGCATCGCGTTGCGCCGCGCCGGTGTGACGCCCGATCAGATGACCGGATGCCTCACCTGCGGTGCGCACGATCCCTCGTTCATGCACTACATCCGCGCGCACGAGGTCGCGCGCGCGCTCGCACGAGGCAATATCGAAGGGATAGGCCCGGTCGAGCGTCTGACGGGCAAGGACCCGGCTGAGTTCTATCCGAAGCTCTACGGGCGGACCGGGCTCATTTTCATCAAGGACTACTGGCACCGCTCTACGGATCGGCGCGGCTCGCCAACGGGCGACCACATTGATGTCTGGAACGGTTACCGCTCGTCGGCGAAGTGGCTGATGGAGTGGTTTTCGTGGCTCGGGTATTACTCGAACTACGCGGAGGCCAAAGAGATCTGGTTCTGGCCGATCGAGCAGCGCAGTTAGGCGGCCGTTGGGCGGTCGAGGGGTGCTGCCGGTTCCCGGCACACGGAGAAGGCGAAGGGACGGACGACGCGATGTCGCTTGAGATTGCAGGCGCCTGGATTGCCGCCGGCGGCTTCACCGCGCTGGTCCTCTTTGTGATCTGGGCCGGCGAGGGCGCCATCGTCCGTTATCTCTTGGCGATGTTCTTTGCAGCACTCTGCGCTCTGATATCGACGCTGTTCATCAGTTCGCCGGTTGCGAGCTGGGTCACCAACCGCATGACCTTCGAGAGCCCCGATGGTGCAGGCGACGTCCACATCTGGACGTTCCTCCTCGTCAATATCGCCGCGTTGATCGTCGGCTGGAGCCTTGGCTGGCTTATGTCGCGAAGCGTCGCGCAACGGACGCGCGATCCGTGATCTGGCAGCATGCGCTGGCGGTTGCAGCCGGCGGGGCAATCGGTGCGGCTGGCCGTTTTCTGGTCAATGCTTGGGCCTTGCGCGCGCTAGGCCCGGGGTTCCCGTGGAGCACGGCGATTGTCAACGTTGCGGGGGCCTTCGCGATGGGGTTCCTCGCGATCGCACTCATTGACCGAGCAGGGGTCCCGACCGGGCTGCGCCTGTTCCTGCTGACCGGCATTCTCGGCGGCTTCACGACGTTTTCAGCCTACACCCTCGATATCGTGCAGCTTGCCGAAAACGGCGAAACCGTCAGCGCTTTCCTATATGCTGTCGGCACAGTCGTCGCGACACTCGCCGCTCTGCTGGCTGGCCAGTGGCTCGCACGACTGATCGTTTGAACGCGCGCAGACGGACGCTTCCATCTTGGCTGAGACGGCCGACACCAAACAGCACCATGCCGAGATCATGCGCGTTGCCGAACCCGATGACGGCATGCGGCTCGACCGCTGGTTTCGCCAGCATCACCCGCATGTGACGCAGGGTCACCTGCAGAAGCTGTTGCGGAAGGGCGCGATCCGCGTCGACGGGCGGAAGGCGGCGGCCAATCTGCGTGTTGTGACCGGTAACGAAATCCGCATGCCGCGCGCGTTGACGTCACCGACGGAGAGTGCCGCCGTCGGTGCGAAGCGGTCACCGCAACCGAGGCTCGGTGTCTCGAAGGCCGATCGCAAATTGATCGACAGCCTCATCTTGTTCGAGGACGATCACGTGCTCGTCCTCAATAAGCCGCAGGGTCTTGCGGTGCAGGGCGGGTCCGGCACGCGGCGCCACATCGACGGGATGCTCGCCGGCATGCAGGACCGTTTCGGCGACCGGCCGAGGCTGGTCCACCGACTGGATCGCGACACGACCGGCGTGCTTCTCGTCGCCAAAACGCGCGCGGCGGCCGCAGCACTCGGCGCAACGTTCCAAACCCGGGCGGCGGCCAAGACCTACTGGGCGTTGGTCAAGGGCGTTCCGAAACCGCCGCAAGGCGAGATCGCGGTTCCGCTCGTCAAAGCATCGGGCCCGGACGGCGAACGTGTGCGGCGTGCAGCCCCCGGCGAGCAGGCAAAGGCAATGCATGCGAAGACGCACTATAGCGTCGTCGAGCAGGCTGCGTCGAAGGCCGCCTGGGTCTCGCTCAAGCCGACGACGGGCCGTCAACACCAGTTGCGTGCGCATATGTCGATCCTCGGCACGCCGATTGTCGGCGACAACAAGTACGAGGGCGGGCTCGAGCTGCCGGCGGAGAACATGTCGGAGCGACTGCATCTGCATGCCCGCCGACTTGTGATCCCGCATCCGTCGGGGACGGGGTCGATCGATGTGACCGCGCGATTGCCCGAACACATGCGCGAAAGTTTCGCGCTGCTCGGCCTCGACGCATCGCGCTATGACAGCGACTGGGCGGACGAGGGGCGATGAGCGACGCGGCAAATCCCTATCTCGTTATCTTCGATTGCGACGGGACGCTGGTCGACAGCCAGAACATCATCGTCACCGCGATGACATGCGCGTTTGAAAGCGCGGGCCGGACCCCGCCGACGCGGGGCGAGACGCTTTCAATCGTCGGGCTGTCGCTGCCGGTCGCGATGTCCATGCTCGCGCCCGACGCGGATGACAACGGCGTCGAACGTCTGGCCGAAGACTATCGTCAAGCGTTTGGCGCGCTGCGTTCAGAACCGTCGCTGCATGAGCCGATGTTTGACGGGATGGCCGACGCGTTACGCGCATTGCATGCGCGCCCCGACGTTGTGATTGGCATGGCGACCGGCAAATCGCGCCGCGGCGTTGATCGCATCGTCGAGAAGCACGATCTGGGTGGTATGTTTTCGACCATTCAAACCGCCGACGGTCATCCGTCGAAACCGCATCCCTCGATGATCGAACAGGCGATGCGCGACGCGGATGCCGAGCCGCAGCGCACGGTCATGATCGGCGACACGACCTTTGACGTTGAAATGGCGGTGGGGGCCGGCGTCACGCCGATCGGTGTCGCTTGGGGCTATCATGACGTCGCCGAGCTACGGTCCGCCGGCGCCGATCTTGTCGCGGAGTCGCCGGCCGAACTCATCCCCATGATCGACCGTGCATTCGACCTCGAAGGTGCGTCATGACGTCAGCTCCCTCGAATGGCCCCGCGAAAGTGCGCGCGGCTCAGGACGCGCCGGTTCTCCCGAAGCGGTTCTACAAGACTGCCGGCGTCGACGAGGTCTGCGAAGGCGATGATGTCAGTTTCGCCCTGGCACTTGACGGTCGGCCCGCGCGGACCCCCGCCAAAGGCCGCCTCGCGGTTCCGTCACGCCAATTGGCCGTGGCAATCGCCGCCGAATGGAATGCGCAGGAGGAGATCATTGATCCGTCTCGCATGCCGCTGACGAAGCTCGCTAACACGGTCATCGACGGGATCGTCTCGCGCGAAGACAGGGTCGCGGAAGAGATCGCAGCCTTCGCCGGGACGGATCTGCTTTGCTATCGCGCCGACCATCCGGACAGTCTCGTGCGCCTGCAGGCGGAGGCCTGGGACCCGGTTCTCGACTGGGCTGACGGTGAGTTCGGTGCGCGGCTTATCCTGCAAACCGGGATCATGCCGATTGATCAGCCGGAACGGGCGATGGCTGCGATCGAGAAAATCGTATCGGCGCGGGATGCGCATGAACTCGGCGCGCTGCACGTGCTGACGACGCTGTCGGGTTCGGCGGTCCTCGCGCTCGCTGTGCACCACCGGCACATCTCGCCTGCCGACGCGTGGGCCAAAGCGCATGTGGATGAGGACTGGCAGATCAGCCAGTGGGGCGAGGACGCTGAGGCGCACGCGCGACGGGCTCTGCGCGAAGCCGAGTTCCTGTCGGCTGCGAACTATCTCTCACTTCATCTCGAACGCACGACGGCCTAACCGGATCGAGGCTGAGGCGGCGTCGCGGCAGGCTTCGAGCGCGAACGTCGGCACCGCTCAGAGCAGTATTTGACCTCGTCCCAGACCTCCGCCCACTTCTTTCGCCACGTGAACGGTTTCCCGCAGGTCGCACACGTCTTCGTCGGCAATTCAGACTTACGCCGCATGCGACCCGCCACGGCTCAGCCCTCCTGCTGACCCGCCGACGACGGATCGAGGCTCAGCTCCATCTGCGCGGTCGATTTCGCCTTCGCTGATCCGCGCGCGCGTTTGGCAGTCGCCTTCGTTCCGGACTTGGACGCGCCCTTGCGGCCGGTGTTCGGCATACCGCTTTTGCGGCTGCCGTGCTTCGACTGGATGGCATTGGCGGTGTCGCGAAACGTGTCACCGCGCCTGATCCCATAAATGCGCTGCCGTGCTTCGCGGGCTGCTTCGACATGATCGACGATCGCCGTTGGGTAGGTCTTGTCGAGGATTGTATCCGCGATGTCCGACTTCCACGGTTCGTGGACTGCCTTGCCGGGGATGTCGCGAAGCTCCGGCACCCATTGGCGGACGAAATCGCCGTCGGGGTCCTGGTCATAACCCTGCTTCACGGGATTATAGATCCGGACCGTATTGATGCCCGTCGTGCCCGATTGCATCTGGCTTTGAGGCCAATGAATGCCCGGCTCGTAATCGGTGAACTGCCGCGCGAGAAACTCGCCCGGTTGGCGCCAGTGCAGCCACAGGTGGTAGCTCGCCGTCGCCATCAGCATCGCGCGCATGCGGAAGTTCATCCAGCCGGTCGCCGCCAGATACCGCATGCACGCATCGACGAACGGCAGCCCGGTCTCGCCGGTGCACCATGCGTTGAGCCGCGCGGCATCGCTTTCGCCAGGCTGACGTAACGCGTCGTAGGCGCGGTGCAGATTGCGAAACTCGAGCTCGGGCTCGTCTTCGAGTTTTTGCATGAAGTGACAGTGCCAATGCAGCCGTCCGGTGAACGAGACCAGCGAACCACGAAACTGCGAG
>JBCBXS010000185.1:0-5467 GCA_039816475.1 Pseudomonadota bacterium
GCGAGCTTGGCGGCGAGGTCTTCCACACGTCGCTCTCGAACGAAAACGAGGCGAAGCTCCGCGAGGCGCTGGAAGGTGAAGCGCGCCGGCGCGTCGAAGCGGGCGAACCGCTCGTCTTCGTTCGAGAGCGACGTGTGGAAGACCTCGCCGCCAAGCTCGCCGAGCTCCGGCATCACCTTGTCGATCGTCGTCTTCCGCGTGAGGAAGAACAGCGCCGACGATCCGTCGGTGAGCCTGTCGCCCATCGACTTCATGAAGTCGTCGTTGATGCCGTAGTCGGTGAACGCGCCGGCGATCGCGCCGGTCGCAGCCCCTGCTGCAAGGCCGATCAGCGGGTTCAGGAAGAGAAGCCCGATGAGGGTACCCCAGAGGCCGCCGGATGCGGCCCCGGCGGCGGTCATGTTGACCGACTGGCGGAGCTTCACCTTACCGTTCTCGTCCTTGGTGACGATCACAGCATCCGACAGCTCGACCAAATGCTCCTTTTGCATTGAGACGAGCTTCTGAAGAGCGTTTTCCGCCGTTTCCTTATCGTCGAAGCAGACAGCGATGATATCGGCCATGGATCAACTCCCTGGGCTTGATGGGTTGCGAATGGTGGTGGGCGCCCGGGATCAGCGCGACCCCGGCGCAATGGAGCGAGCGGCGGTCAGACGTCAGTCGGACTTCGATTTGTCCTTCTTGGAGTGCTTGTCGCTTTTCTCGTGCTTGCCGTTCTTGTCGTGCTTACCGTTTTTCGAGTGCTTGCCGTCGTCGTTGGCGGCCTCATGCTCATCATCATGATCGTCGTCGTCGCGCGACTTTGCGTGACGCTCCGCGCGGCCTTCGGCTTTCTCTTTTTCCTTCTCGGCCTCGCGCAGGCTCTCTTGATCGCGATGCTCGATCTGCTGCTCGGAAGCTTCGCCGCGCGCATCGATTGAGATCCGGCGCTTGCGCTCCTGATCGAGCGCACGCTTCGGCAACTCGATCGTCAGAACGCCGTGCTCATGTGACGCTGAGATCGCCTCCTGGTCGATGTCTTCAGCGAGCCGGATTGCGCGTGTGAAACGGCCGTAGCGGCGTTCGCGTCGCGCGCAGTCCTCGGCTTCGCGCTCCTCGTGCTTCTCGCCTGAGATCGTCAGCACGCCGTCTTCGATCTCAATCGAAAGGTCGTCTGGCTTCACGCCAGGGGCCTCGATCGAGATAATGTAGTGGTCATCTTCGCGGTCGATATCGAGGTCCGGGATGAAGCCCTGGGACGCCTCTTCGCCGCGACCTGGGTTTCGGCTGCGCGACGTGTCCAAGCCGGAGAGATAGCTGCCGACGAGGTCGTCCATCTCGCGACGCATGTCGTCGAGAAAGTGGAACGGCGTGAAGGCGAGCGCGGGGTTGTAGACGCTCTGGCGGGGCGTGGAGTTATGTCTGGAGTAGCGGGACACGGGGGATCTCCTGCAGTCGGATCTCTTTCGCCGTGAACGCTGATGGAACCGCGAATGTTCCGGCGGCTTCGCAGAACTTCGAGCGAACGCCGCTCGGCACGCGTCCGGGCGCGTGGCTTGGCGATGTTTGAGCGCTTAGACTGCGAGACAGACAGACCTGCCGGGAGTGTTCGCCCGGCGCAGTCCCCGTCCCGACACGCCGAGGATCTCAGATGAATTTGTCATGGCAGCTCAAAGCACGCGCAGACGAGAACCGGCCGATCCGCATCGGGATGATCGGGGCTGGGACGTTCGGGACGATGTTCCTCGCCCAGCTTCGCCTCACCCCGGGCATGCATCTCGCGGGCATCGCAGACCTGCAGCCGGACCGGGCACGGGACCGGCTTGAAGGTGTCGGATGGGACGCAGCGCAGATCGGGGCCGCAACCCTCGACGATGCGCTAAAGGCTGGCACGACGTTGGTCACCGACACCCAGGACGTGCTGCTGTCGCACGGCCAGATCGATGTTGTGATCGAGGCGACCGGCGATCCGGCCAACGGCATTCGCATTGCCAGGGCCGCGATTGAAGCCGGCAAGCACATCGTCATGGTCAACGTTGAGGCGGACGCTTTGGCAGGGCCTATGCTGGCGCGGATGGCGCGCGATGCAGGCGTTGTCTACTCGCTCGCGTGGGGCGATCAGCCGGCCCTCATCTGTGAACACATCGACTGGGCGCGCACCTGCGGGTTCGATGTCGTCGCGGCTGGCAAAGGCACGCGCTATCACCCGACGTATCACGCATCGACGCCGGACACGGTCTGGGACACGCTCTCCAAGTACCTGAAGATCGAAGATCGCAGCCACATCAATCCGAAGATGTTCAACTCGTTTCTCGATGGGACAAAGTCTGGCATCGAGATGACGGCCGTCGCCAACGCGATGGACCTCGGTGTGCAGTCGGGCGGGCTGTCGTTTCCGCCAGCCTCGCGGTTTGAATTGGCTGACGTGTGCAAGCCGGCGCGGGATGGCGGCCGGATCGAGAAAACCGGCGTGACCGAATGCGTCTCGTCGGTCACGCGCGACGAAGCGGACGTGCCGCACAACCTCGTCATGGGCACGTTCGTGGTTATCTCATCGCAGAGCGACTACGCGCACGCCTGCTTCCGAGAGTACAACTGTCTGCCGGATGCGACGGGCAAGTACGCAGCGCTTTACCGGCCGACGCACATGATCGGGCTCGAACTCGGCGTGTCGGTCGCAAGCGCGGCGTTGCGCGGAGAGCCGACCGGCGCTGCCCGCGTTTTCAACTCCGATGTGGTCGCGACCGCCAAGCGGGGCCTCAGTGCCGGGGAAGTGCTCGACGGCGAGGGCGGCTTTACGGTCTGGGGCAAGCAGACGCCGGCGGAGACGTCGCTTGAGCAAGGCTATCTGCCGCTCGGTCTCGCGCACGGAGTTCAGCTCAAGTCCGAAATTGCGGAGGGTCATCCGATCCGCTGGTCAGACGTCGACATCGACGAAAGCGACGATGCCGTCCGCACCCGTCGCGCCATGGAAGCCGAATTCGGCGGCCGGCCGAACCCGTAACGAGGTGGCGACAATGGCGAGGCGTTAGGGTAGGGGCGCTGACGCGACCGCCCGCCTCAATGCTCGCCGATGCTGCGGTGGCGGGCGTTGGCGCCGCGTTCGAGGGCTGCGGCTGTCAGTGCGTCGATGCGGAGTTGGCGGGCGAGAAGGTCGAGAAGCCGGCGCTCTTCGGCCCGAATGGCGTGGTCGGAGACGGCAACCTCCGTCGCGAGCACATACGCTGTCTCGCGCAGATGGGCCGGCAGGCCGTCATCGATCAGCTGGAGCACGCGCTCGAGGCCATCCGGGCCCGAGACCACCCGCTGGCAGCCTTTCGCCTCGGTAATCAGGTCCTCGGAGTCGAACGCGCGAAACGGCGGCAATTCCTGCACCATCGTCCCGATCCGCCGCAGCTCGGTGTCGCGCATATTGCCGTCGACCGCGGACATCGTGATCATCGCGTAAATGAGGGCCTGTTCGGGGCTCAGCTTCTCATCCATCGGGATCTCCAGACTGTGGGATGACGGGCAGGACCCGCCGGGGAATTTGCGTCGCCCCGCGTGCTATAGCACAACGCGGCACCTCAGAAATTCGGCGGAACGAAGGCTTCAGGACCATGGCGGCTGTGACAGACGATCGGACGCTGGCAGGGCTCGCGGCAGAGGCGAAAGCCTGGCCGTTCGAGGAAGCACGCCGCCTGATCAAACGCCTTGAACGCGTTGACCCCGAGGGCCGCAAGACCGTTGTCTTCCAGACCGGCTACGGCCCTTCGGGTCTGCCGCACATTGGCACGTTCGGCGAAGTCGCCCGGACGACGATGGTCCGTCACGCATTCAACGTTCTCACTGATGGCGCACGGGCCTCGCGGTTGATTTGCTTCTCCGACGACATGGACGGCCTTCGGAAGGTGCCGGACAACGTCCCGAACAAAGAGATGCTTGAAGCCCATCTCGACCAGCCGCTTTCGACGATCCCAAGCCCGTTCTCAAACGAGCATCCAAGCTTCGCCGCCCACAACAACGCGAAGCTCTGTGAGTTCCTCGACCGGTTCGGGTTCGAGTACGAGTTCTTCTCGGCGACCGAGTGCTATCGCTCAGGCATGATGGACGCGACGCTCCTGAAGATGCTCGCCGTCTACGACAAGGTCATGGACATCATCCTGCCGACGCTCGGGCCTGAACGTCAGGCAACCTACTCGCCGTTCCTGCCCGTCTGCCCGCGCACCGGCAAAGTATTGCAGGTCCCGATGACCGCGCGCGACGCCGACGCCGGGACGATCACCTACGTCGATCCCGAAACCGGTGAGGCTGTGACCACAGAGGTGACCGGCGGCAAGGTCAAGTGTCAGTGGAAGGCCGATTGGGCGATGCGCTGGACGGCGCTCGGCGTCGATTACGAGATGGCCGGCAAGGACCTCATCGATTCCGTGACACTGTCCTCGCGGATCTGCAAGGCGCTCGGCGCGGTCCCGCCGGAGGGGTTCAACTACGAACTGTTCCTCGACGAGAAGGGCGAGAAAATCTCGAAGTCGAAGGGCAACGGGATCACGATCGACGAGTGGCTGACGTATGCGAGCCAGGAAAGCCTGTCGCTCTATATGTTCCAGAAACCGAAGTCGGCGAAGAAGCTGCACTTCGACGTCATTCCGAAGGCGGTTGACGAGTATCTGACGTTCCGCGGCAAGCTTGGCGATGAAGCGCCCGAGCGCCGGCTGGCAAACCCGGTCTGGCATGTGCATTCGGGCCCGCCGCCGAAAGAAGACGCGCCCGTGAGCTTCGGCCTGATGCTCAATCTCGTCGCCGCGTCGAATGCCGAAGACAAAGAGACGCTCTGGGGCTTCATCCGCCGCTATGCGCCAGGCACATCGCCGGACACGCATCCGCTGCTTGATGAACTCGCCGGATACGCGGTCACATACTATCGCGACTTCGTTTTGCCGACGAAGACCTACCGCGCGCCAACGGACGAAGAACGGGCGGCCCTTGAAGCGCTCGACGCCGCACTCGCGTCGGTCGACCCGGACGCTTCTGCGGAAGACCTGCAGACCGTCGTCTACGAAACCGGGAAGGCGAACGGCTTTGCCGACAATCTGCGCGACTGGTTCCGGGCGATCTACGAAGTCTGCCTCGGGCAGAGCCAGGGCCCGCGGTTCGGATCGTTCATCGCGCTCTACGGGATCGAGGAAACGCGTGACCTGATCAAGCGCAGCCTCGCACGTGACGCAAACTAGCTGACCGGAACTGTTCTCTCGGGTCCTACTGAGGGCGCTTGGTTCGCCAAGACTTCCGGCGGGGCCTGGTCTTGGACGACGCAGGATCGGGTCGACCGGTGAGCGATGGCATTCCGCGGATCGAGCCCTTGAGGTCGAAGATCGTCTGCACCGCGTCCATCATACGGGCGTGACGTTCCTGCAGCCGCGCGTGGCTCCAATGGACGTCCTCCACCAGGTCTCGGCTGAGCGCGAACGTGCCCGTCAACGGATCGCCCTCAAACGCCGCACGTTTG
>JBCBXS010000186.1:0-5466 GCA_039816475.1 Pseudomonadota bacterium
CATAACGATTGGCAAGGCGGAATTCTGACTGAGTGCGACAATGCCGATCGCGATGGCCATCCCGAGCCCGTATCCAATCACCGCGCTGAGCCCTGCCTGAGCGAGGATCACCTTGTGGATGTAGCCGGACGACGACCCGAGCGCGCGCAGTGTTGCGAACTCGTTGAGGTGATCCTTCGTCGACGAGTAGAGCGTCTGAGCGACAATGACAGTTCCCACGATCATGCCGAGTAACGCGCCGCCAATAAGCGCGACGCCGGCGCCAGTTCCGAACAGCCAGTGTTCGAGACTTCGATCGCGAAACTCCGCGCGGGTCAGGACCTCCTGATCCGGCAATCGCTTTTGCAGTTCTTTCTGGACGACAAGCGGATCGGCACCGTCCCGAAGCTGGACAAGATAATGCGATGCCGAACCGGCGGGCATTCCAAGCAAAGACCGCGCGCGATCGAGCGTCGTGAAGATATACGGCGTTGTCGTGAACGACCGAATGCCTTCCGTGATCGCTGTGACGCGAACGCGCTCGGAATTAATCTCGGCCGTATCACCGAGCTTCGAGACACCGAGGTTTTCGAAGTAGGTGCGATCGACCGCGACACCATCCGGCAATTTGATCGTCGCGACATCGCCGCCGACGATGTTCCAGGGCACAAGACCGTTGTCGGCGGCATCGGTGCCGACCACGACGCAGAGCTGGGCACCGCCGTCGCTTTTCTTCCATCGCGTGAAGGCTGCAACGACCGGGATCGCGTCTTTTACGCCCGGCGTTGATAACGCCGCATACCGTTCGCGGCCTGACAGCACGTCAGATTCTTCGAAGCTCTTGGCGCCGTAGGCCGTGACCCAAAGCTCACCGTCCGACCGCTCGATCATCGCGATAATGATCTTACTGGCGCCGAAATAAAGCCCCAGTTGTACGGCCACAAGCACGATCGAAAACAGAATACCAACGATCGTCACGATGAGCCGGACGCGATCGTGGAACAGGTTTCGGAACGCGAGAGTAAGGACCATGTACGCTACCGTATCGCGGGTCCCAAAACCGGCCCGCACTCGTGTCGACTTGGATCGCCGACCGCTGGTTTCATCGGCAAATGCAAGTCTCGCGCGCAACCGGCGCGCTCGCTCACTGTTTAAGGAATGGCAGGCCTGTTGGCCACTCCGAACGCTTCAGGCGGCCGGAGCGCGCCGTGTTAGCCATGTTTGGTCGCGCCAGCCAATTGCAAGCAGCGGATCGGTTAACTCTCGAACATTCCGCATGAACCTACCGCGCATCCTGGCGCGTTTGCTGTTCGACCGCTCAATCCTGGCAAGGGTTTGACCGATGAGCAGCTTTTTCCCGATGGCCACAAACCTAGAGGATCGATCCATGCCTCTCGCTCCCTCACGCCTAAGATCCCGACCGACGCAAACTCTGCGGGCCCGCCTGTCGTCGGCCCTCGTCGGCGCGGCCGCTATCGCGTCGACCAGCGCGCTCGCCGCGGTTCCGGCGAAAGCTGCCAGCGTTGAAGGGCTCTGGTTTGACGACAGCGGCAAGGGCGCCGTGCGCATCAGTCGATGTGGCCAGGCCCTCTGCGGCCGCATCGCATGGCTGCAGTCTCCGACCGACGCGCGAGGCCAGCCGCTCACTGACGGCAACAATCCGAAACAGAGCCGACGATCGCGACCGATCTGCGGTCTCCAGGTGATCGGTCGGGTCGCGCCGGTTGGGTCGAACGCCTGGGACAACGGCTGGATCTACGATCCGAAGACCGGCAAGTCCTACGACGTCGCCATCACATTGAAATCGAGGAACCGGCTCGAAGTGACCGGCTATCTCGGCGTGAAGTTCCTGAGCCGCACGATTGTCTGGAAACGCGCGCCAAGCACTTTGCCGACGTGTGAGACGACGTCCTCTTGAGAGCCTTCCGACTGCTTTGTGAAAGCCGGCTGCTGACGTTGACGGCTTCTGAAAGACCGGCCCGGTCCCCCTCTCAGGGCGCCGGGCCGATTTCGTTTCAGAACTTGGACGGCCGTAAGTCAGCCCAGTGCAGGACGGCGTTACGCGGCGACGACGCCGCCACCCTGTTCTGGCTTTGCGATCTTCGGCATGGCAGGCGCTGGCACTTCGCCTAATCCGCGAGCCGCGAGTTCGTAAGCGGCGAACCGCTTCGCACGGTCGAGCACCACATCCCGCTGCCGGTCGATCGTGACGATGTGATAGCAGTCGTCGAGGACAATGGTCTCGACGAGCCCACCGAGATGGCGCTGCAGGAACGCGGTGTTCGCGAGGCTCGCACGGTCGTCGAACCGTGGGTGCATGATCATCGTCGGCAGCTTGATGCCAGGGAGCTTGCGCTTGACCACATCGGTCAGCCAGCGAAGCTCTAGGATCGTCCCGCCCGGCGTGCAGTAGAGCCCGGCTTCGGCCTGCGTGTCCTGATTCGAGAGCGCTTCGGCGACCATGTGGCGAAGCCGGTGGTCCTTGATGCCGTACGGTTCGCGCTCGACGAACGGGATCAGGTTCGCGAACCCCTTCGTGAGCACGAGATCGAACCAGCGCGCATACCAGGGGATCGACCAGCCATCGAGCTTGAAGGTCGGTGCCAGCAGCAGCAGTCCGGCGAGATCCGATCCGCGATCAGCTGCGAGGTTCAGCGACAGAACTGCGCCGCCTGAGAGCCCGCAAACGAAGACCTGGTCGCACTCGTCTTTCAGCTTCGAGAACTCCGCGTCGACCGAGGCATACCAGTCCTGCCAGGTCGAATTGCGGATGTCTTCTTCCGTGCCGCCATGGCCTGCCAGCTGAGGCACAACGACGGTGTAGCCGGCTTTCGAAAGGCCGAGCGCCAGATAGCGCATTTCCATTGGTGTGCCGCCGAGGCCGTGGACGAGGAGAAATCCTGTCCGGCCGCCTTCGAAGCGGTACCCACGATCAACCTTACTCATTCAGTCCCTGCTCTTTCATAGTCTTCTTTTTATTGCCCCGTGCTCTCACGCAGCACGTGAATGGAATTGCCCGTTTTGCATTCGCGGTCGGCGCGGCTCCTTAACGCCCGATGGGCGTGCTGAGTTTCGCATCGACACCTGAATGTCAGGCAAAGATCGACCGGTTTATTCTTTGTAAAGGACGCGTTCCATCAGCGCGTCGACAAGGCCGAGCCCAAGATCGATTTCCGCACGCGAAATGTTAATGTTCGGCGCGAAAACCACGGTGTTTTTGTAATAGCCTCCGACATCGAGCGCCATTCCGTAGGTCCGGCCGTTGTATTCAATGTCGCCGCGGAAGGCTGCTTGGTTCAAAGCGTTGGCGAGTTTCGGGTTTGGCGTGAAACCGTCGGCTTCACAGAGCTCCATGCGCAGTGCGAGGCCGAGCCCGTCAACGTTGCCGACGATGCCGGGATACTTGGCTTGCATGTCGCGAAGGCCCGCAAGGAAGTAAGCGCCCTTCTCGGCCGTGATCGTTTCGTAGTCGCCCTCCTCCATCATCCGCACGTTTTCGAGTGCAACGGCAGTTCCGAGCGGATTTGATGAGTATGTAGAGTGCGTCATGCCCGCACCCCAGATGTCGGGCGAAATCAACTCTTCGCGCGCCCATAATCCGGAAAGCGGATTAAGTCCGTTCGTCAGCGATTTTCCAAAGACGATGACGTCCGGCTTCACGCCGAAATTTTCCATCGCCCAGAATTTCCCTGCCCGGTAAAAGCCCATCTGGACTTCGTCGTCGACAAGCAGGATTTTTCGCGCCTCAAGAACGCCTTTGAGCTTCTCGAAATAACCCTCGGGCGGGACGATGTAGCCGCCAGTGCCTTGTATCGGCTCGGCGAAGAACGCAGCGAATTCACATTCCTCGGCTTTGGCATCCCAAACCGAGTGATACTCGCTGTCGAACAGGCGCGCGAACTGATCCACGCAATAGAGGTCGCAGCTGTCGCGTTTTTTGCCGTAGGGGCACCGGAAACAGTACGGGAACGGTACGAACTGCGCGCGGTCGGGGAAGTCCCCGAACTTCCGGCGATAGCGATAGGACGATGTGATCGCCGTCGTCCCGAGTGTGCGGCCGTGATAGCCGCCTTCGAACGCGAACATGCGGGTTTTGCCGCCAGTTGCGTTGCGGACGAGCTTCAGAGCATCTTCGTTGGCCTGCGCGCCGCCGACGTTGAAGTGCACGCGGCCCTTCATGCCCATCGACTTCTCGACGCGCCGCGCCATGCGGGTTGCGAGCTCGATCTTTTCGCGGTGCAGGAATTTGCTTGAGACCTGAGGCAGCCGGTCGAGCTGCTTACGCACCGAGTTGCTGAGGCGTTCGTTGCTGTAGCCGAAGTTGACCGCCGAGTGCCACATCTGGAGGTCCAGGTAAGGAACATCGCGGCCGTCGTAGAGAAACGAACCCTCGCAGCGCTCAAAGAGCTTCGGCTCTTCCATGTAGTGCACGGTATCGCCGTGCGAGCAGTACTCGGCTTCAAGCGCCATCAGCTCGTCTTCATCCATGTTGGCGAAGTCGAGGAGGCTCGGATCTGACCAGCGAAGCGACTTATCCATTGATGGGAACTCCCACACGCAAACTGTCCACGTCGTCGCGATTGAGGCTATCGATGGCGGTGCCGATGACGCCTGCGATGTCGTGGAAGGACCGGAACGATTGAAATGGGATGCCGGCCTCTGCGCAGTGCGCTGCAAGCGCGTCCTTCGCAAAGACGACATCCGCTGACTGCGCCACGCAAAAATCAGACCGGCCGTCACCGATCAGGATTGTGGCCGTTTCAACTGTCGCGCACTTGCAGTTGCCGGCGCCGATCACGCAGCTGGTGTTTTCGAACGGGAATGACAGCGACCAGCGATCGTTTCCGATGGGCCTGAGGTGGTTCGAGTGCACCTCCGCCTTGAGCCCGGCGCGATCGAACAGGCGCTTCACCGTGTAGTCGAGCCCGTCGGAGACGACGATGGCCCGGGCACCGTGCCTCGCGCAGGCTTGCAGCGTTGCCTCGAAGTCGGCGTCGATCGCGAGCGTGTCGATAAACGCATTGAGTTCGGCGGGCGTCGCGCGAATGAGGGCGATCTGCTCGGCCATGCACGTCTTGGACGTGATCTCACCAGCCTGCCAGCGGTCTTCAATCTCACGCCACTCGGGCAGCGCGAACTCAGCGAGGATCGCATCGACGGTGTCGCAGGTCGCGATCGTCCCATCAAAATCGATCAGAACTGTCGGCGAATTCAACGCGGTCACAGCGTGCCACCCTCCCGCACCCGACACACCATCGAGGGCCGGCGCACAGCCGGACTGTATCTCCTTGAAGCGGCACGCAAAGAGTGGGCCAGCCGTATCATTAACGCTGTGAACCTGAAGCGCCATAAACCGCCGACCAACTTGGAATTCATCGCCGCAAGACAAAGCGTCCAGAGTCGCGCTCGAACGCTCCGAAGACCAACGGCGCGCACATGGAGCCGGGTGCTTGTTCGAGACAAGACACAAACGGTTACAGTTCGATA
>JBCBXS010000187.1:0-5455 GCA_039816475.1 Pseudomonadota bacterium
CGCCTTGGTCCTGCAGATCGCAGAGCGCTTCGGCAATCGCCTGGCCCGCTGAAGGGTTATGGCCGCCGTCGATCCAGAGTTCGTCGTCAGCGCCCAGCGCCGATCGCAACGGACCTTCAGTGACCGGCATCATGCGGGCCGGCCAAGAGACGTTCTGCAGGCCATCTGCGATTGCGGCTTCGCCGATCGTACGGCTCGCGAACTGGCGCACCGCGCTAATGGCAACGCCGGCGTTGACCGTCTGATATCGGCCGCGAAGTCCCGGCTGCGGCAGATCGAGCAGCACATCGCCTTCCTGATAGATCAATCGGCTGCGCTCGATATGCGCGTCGAAGTCGACGCCCCATTCGATCAGAGGTGCCTCGGCCGAGGCGGCGCGCGCGGCAATGACCCGGCGGGCATCATCGGCCTGCGGTGCGCAAACGACAGGCGAGCCCCGCTTAATGATTCCTGCCTTCTCGCCTGCGATCGCATCGAGCGTGTCGCCGAGCTTATCCATGTGGTCCATCGCGACCGGTGTGATCACCGTGACCGCCGGATGGGGCACCACGTTCGTCGCATCGAGCCGGCCTCCGAGCCCTACCTCTAGGACAACCGCATCGGCCGGCCTCTCCGCGAATGCGAGGAACGCGGCAGCCGTCGTGATCTCGTAGAACGTCATTGGCGCATCGCCGTTCGCCGAACGAACTCGCGAGAGAACATCGACGAGCGTACCGTCGTCGATCGGCGCCGTCGTCCCGTTTGCGCCCGCCAGACTGATCCGCTCGTGGAAACGGATCAGATGCGGCGACGTATAGCGGTGAACGCGTAAGCCTGCCCCCTCGAGCATTGCGGTGATGAACGCAGCCGTTGAGCCTTTGCCGTTTGTCCCGGCGATATGAATAACAGGCGCAAGCTGCAAATGCGGATCGCCAAGCTTCGCAAGCAGATCGGTGATGCGGTCGAGTGAAAGATCGATCAGAAGCGGATGCAGCCGCTTCATCTCGTCGAGCAGCGCATCGCTTGGCAACGCGGCGGTCATTCCTTCGGCTTCTGAGCCGCCTTTGTCTTCGCCTTGGCTTTCGCGGGCTTGGCGGCTGCAGCCTTCGGCGCGTCATCCTTCGCCTCTGGCGCGTCATCGGTCTTCTTCGAACCGGCGAGCCCAAACGCATTGAAAAGGCTCGCCTGTTCCGTCTTCGGCGCGGCTGGAGCTTCGGCTGCTTCGTTGGCGTCCGCGTTTGGGGTTGGATTTGCGTCCGTGGCAGACACCGCGTCGGTCGCCGCGGCATCCGTTTCAGGTACGGCAGCTGCGGCTGCAGCTGCTTTGACGGCAACCGTCACGGGCTCCGCGACCGTCGCCGCATCCTGCTCAGTGGTATCAGCTGTGAGCGTTGTCACCTCACCGTCGGCGGCCGCATCTGAGATCTCGACTGCGGCAACGTCTTCCGGCGCCGCGTCATCGTCGCGGGGCGAGGTGAGCAACGGCACGCTAGGCTCGATCGCCTCAGCCGCATCGACCGATGGCCCGAGGAGCCGGCACAGCCGACCAAGCGTCTCGCGCATGTCGTGGCGGTGGACGACCATATCGATCATCCCGTGCTCAAGCAGATACTCGGCGCGCTGGAAGCCATCGGGCAACTGCTCGCGAATGGTCTGTTCGATCACGCGGGGGCCGGCGAAACAGATGAGCGCGCCCGGCTCGGCAATATGGACATCACCGAGCATCGCGTAAGACGCGGTCACGCCGCCGGTGGTCGGATCGGTCATGACGACGATGTAGGGCAGACCCGCATCGCGGAGACGCTGCACCGCGATCGTCGTCCGCGGCATTTGCATCAGCGAGAGGATGCCTTCCTGCATACGGGCGCCGCCTGAGGCTGCGAACAGGATGAAGGGGCAGTTGATCTCGCAGGCCCGCAGCATTCCGGCGATCACGGCTTCGCCTGCGGCCATTCCGAGTGAACCGCCCATAAAGCGGAAATCCTGCGCTGCGACCACAACCGGGGCGCCATCGAGCCGGCCCTCACCGACGAGGACGGCATCCGAAAGCTCCGTCTTCGCCTTGGCATCTTTCAGACGATCAACGTAGCGGCGCTCATCACGAAACTTCAGCGGGTCCGCCGGGACGGCCGGGAGCGAGATCGGCGCGTAGGCACCATCGTCAAGCGTCGCGCGCAGTCGATCGGCTGCCGCCATACGCATGTGATAGTTCGAGCCGGGGACGACGAACTGGTTCGCTTCCAGATCCTTGTGGAAGACCATCTGCCCGCTCTCGGGACACTTGATCCAGAGGTTGTCCGGCACTTCGCGCTTGGTCGTCAGGAAGCTGCGAATTCGCGGGCGAACGACGTTGCTGATCCAGTTCAAGGGGACTGTCTCCGGCTGGTCTTCGGGCGTTGCTCTCTGCCCGGATACATCACGGCGCGACCAGCAACCCGATTAGCCGCGGTCTTTGAGACCGGCGGCCAAATCCTTCACGAAATCTAGGGCATGGCCTACGGTTTTGCCAGTCGCCCGGCCCTCTGCGTCCAGGCTTTCCAAAACGCGATTGACGATGGCAGATCCCACAACCACGCCGTCGCCGACAGCACCGAACGCCTTTGCCTGCTCCGGCGTCTTAACGCCAAACCCGATGCAGACCGGAAGGTCCGTTGACGCTTTGATGGCGGCAACGCGCTCAGCAACGGCGTCCTGGTCGGGCGTCGCGGCCCCCGTCGTGCCGGCGATCGATACATAGTAAACGAAGCCGCTGGTGTTCTGCAGAACGCGGGGAAGCCGGGCAGCATCGGTCGTCGGCGTTGCGAGCCTGATGAAACTGAGGCCCATTTGGGCGGCCGGCAGGCAAAGCTCGTCATCGGCCTCTGGCGGAAGATCGACAACGATCAGACCGTCCACGCCAGCGGACTTTGCTTCGCTCAGAAACGCATCGACGCCGTGCCTGAAGATCGGATTGTAATATCCCATCAAGACGATCGGCGTTGTGTTGTCGCCGGCCCTGAAGGCTTTGACCGTCTTGAGCGTTTTCGCCAGCGAGCCGCCGCTCTTGAGCGATCGGAGCGATGAGGCCTGGATCGCGGGCCCGTCGGCCATGGGATCGGAAAACGGCATCCCGAGCTCGATAATGTCGGCGCCGGCACCGGGCAGACCTTTGACGATTTCGAGCGAGGTCTCGTAGTCCGGATCACCGGCCGTCACGAAGGTGACAAGGGCCGGACGATCGGCTTCTCGGAGTTTGGCAAACGTCTGATCGAGGCGCGTTTTCGGCGTCATCGAAACCTCAGCTGAATCGGGAGTGGCCGTGCGGCAAGGCACACGGCGTTCCGTATCACCCTTCGAAGCGCAGTCCAATCTGATCCGAGTGCGCCGGAGCTGCGTCCCGAACATGAGATGCGCGGCGCTTGACCTCGCGTTCCGCGGACCTGCCGCGTCATGAAAGGATCGACTATGCCATCACACGTCGCGGCTTTTGTACTAGCCGGTGCGCTGACGATCGCCGGCTTCCTCCTTGCAACGCGCGATCTCGGGGCAAGCGCCGCATCCGGCTACGGAACGCAAAAGGTCGTCTATCATATCAACGCGTCTGGCGGCCCAGAGGGGAAAGCGTATCGCGCAGCGCTCCGAAACATCCGCAACCACATCAACGCCGTCGGTGCCGACAAGCTCGACCTGAAGGTTGTCCTGCACGGGCGCGGCGTTGGGCTGCTTATGTCGGCGAAGCGGTCGGACAACATACGGACAGCCGTCGAGGCGCTGAAAGCTGATCGTGTGAGTTTCGCGGTCTGCAACAACACGCTCGCGAACGGGAACCTGTCGTATGAGCGACACCTGTTCGATACGTCGAAAGAGGACATCGTGCCGAGCGGGGTTGCTGAAATCGCGCGGCTACAGCAGTTGGGCTACGCGTACATCAAGCCGTAGAGGTCGCGGCAGACACGCGGGCGGCGCGTCATCCCGAGCCGGCTCAATTACGCAGGCCAAACTTCGCGACGATCGTCAGTGTCAGGCGGCTCGACGGACCCACCGTCGATGCCGCGTCGCCCTTTGGCTTCAAGACCACGAGATCGCGCTCACCGCCGAATAGTAGCGGCTCCTTCGTGTCACCGAGATCGTAGTTGCGGGACGTCGCGCGATCGTAGTCGCCTTCGAATTTCAGGAGATCGAGGTTGCGATTGGCGGTCAGGACTTCGAACGTCACGTCGTTCGATTTGCCGGCCCCGACGAACCCGCGCGAGCCGACCAGTTCGCCGTTGATCGCGAGCGGGTTGGGGCCCTCCGACTGATGCTCCAGCATGCAATCGAGCGACATCGTCCCGAGCCGGTTGGTGTTGTCTGAAAGGCGCGCGGTGCACCGTAGTTCGCCTGCGCGTTCGAGGCTGGGCGCCGGTGTCTTCGCCGACGCGGATCCTGCCAAGCTGGCAGTCACAATAGCTGATGTCAGCAACGTACCGGCAACGCTCCGACGTGTTCGTTCGAACATGGCACCCACTCCGTTTCGCAGACCCTCTCCCGCGGGTCGCTCAAACAAACGGAATGCGTCTCTCTCCGTTCCAACCGCTTTCGCGCGCGGGCGGCTCGCTTAGATCTCCATGCCGAGTGCTTCGGCGACGGTGAACAGGTCTTTGTCGCCGCGACCGCACAGGTTCATGATGATCGTCTGGTCCTTGCCCATCGTGGGCGCGAGCTTGGTGACGTACGAGAGCGCATGGCTCGGCTCGAGTGCCGGAATGATGCCTTCAAGCCGCGTGCAGAGTTGCAGCGCCTCAAGCGCTTCCTTGTCCGTCGCAGGCACGTAGCTGACGCGGCCGGTGTCTTTGAGCCAGGCGTGCTCCGGCCCGACACCCGGGTAATCAAGTCCCGCCGAAATCGAGTGGCCTTCCTCGATCTGCCCGTCGTTGTCTTGCAGCAGATACGTCCGGTTGCCGTGCAGGACGCCGGGCGAACCACCTGTCATGGACGCGGCGTGACCGTCGTGGACGTCAATGCCGTAACCCCCGGCTTCAACGCCGTAAATTTTGACGCTCTCATCGTCGAGGAACGGATGGAACAGGCCGATCGCGTTTGAGCCACCGCCGATGCAGGCGACGATCGCATCGGGGAGCCGGCCCTCGCGCTCGAGGATCTGCTCGCGTGCTTCAGACCCGATCACCGATTGGAAGTCGCGGACCATTGCCGGATAGGGATGCGGGCCGGCCGCTGTGCCGATGATATAATAGGTGGTCTCAACGCTGGTCACCCAGTCGCGCAGCGCCTCGTTCATCGCGTCCTTGAGCGTGCCCGCGCCCGACGTCACCGCGTTGATCTTGGCACCCAGCAGCTTCATGCGCGCAACGTTCGGCGACTGCCGCGAGACATCCGTTGCGCCCATGTAGACTTCGCACGGCATGCCGTACTTTGCGCACACAGTCGCGACCGCGACACCGTGCTGACCGGCCCCGGTCTCGGCGATGATGCGCGGTTTGCCCATGCGCCGCGCAAG
>JBCBXS010000188.1:0-5431 GCA_039816475.1 Pseudomonadota bacterium
CGACCTCGGACGTCCGACGCCTCGGCGAGCGCGATCAAGGCCGTCAAAGCGTCCGCGTCGATGCACTGCTTCGAGACATCCATCAGGATATCGCAGGCCTCGAACGACAACTGATCGAAGCGATCGGCGTCCTGCGCAAAGAGGTCCTTGAGCGTTGTGCCGTCCAGACGACCATGCGCTTCGCGAACCCGGGCCCATGCAGTGTTTCGATCACCAGCGGCCATGTCGACTACTCCGCACCATTCAGGTTCACTTCGAGAATGTCCGGCGTAATGGCAACGCCGCGGGCGATGAGTTGGTCGACCACCTCGGCCGAATATCCGGCATCCGTCAACACCGCGCGCGTGTCGGCGCCAAGCTGCGGCGGCGGCAACCGGATCGGCGCATCGGACTGATCCTCGAACCTGACGGGCAGTGCCGTCGTCGTCAGCCGGCCCTCGCTCGGATGATCGTAACTTCGGAAGAAGTCCTGCGCGGTCAGATGCGGATCGCGTGGAAGGTCGGCGATCGCCGTGACCGGTGCCGAAGGCACGTCCGCGTCCCGCAATATCCGCGCCCATGCCTCCGTCGTGCGCGCCGGCATGACATCGGCGATGATATCGTAGAGGTCCTTCACCGATCGGCTTCGCTCAGCCGGATCCGTCACGCGCCGTTCGGTGCACATGTCTTCGCGGCCAATCGCCTTGAAGAACGACAGCCAGTGCCGCGTTGAATAGGGAAGCACTGCGATATAGCCGTCTGCGGTGCGATACGGACGACGCTCTGGCAGCATCGCGCGCGTGTAGCCGACGTCGCCGCCTTCGGGGTCGAACATGGCGCCGGCCAGATGCTCTGCGAGATTAAACGCGGTCATCGTCTCGAACATCGGGACTTCGATGGAGGCTCCTTTCCCCGTTCGTGTCCGACGGAAGAGCGCGGCATTGATCGCGCCGTACGCTGCTAAGCCGCAGATCTTGTCGGCTAGAATGGTCGGCGAAAACTCAGGCGGACCGCCGGACCTTCGTGCCGGAAGATCAGCCAGTCCGCTCATGGCCTGGATGATGTCGTCGTAGGCCGGCCGGCCAGCGTAGGGCCCGCCCGTGCCGAAACCTGTGACCGCGCAGAATACGATGTCGTCCTTCGCGCCGCGGATTGCGTTCTCGCTGAGACCAAGCCGGTCCAACGCCGCCGGTCGCATCGAGTGGATGAACACATCCGCCTGACGGCAAAGCGCGAGCACCGCGTCGCGGCCGGCTGGGTCCTTCAGGTCGAGGCAGACGCTGCGTTTGTTGCGATTGAGATTGAGGAAGACGGCGCCCATCCGCGGCGACCGCATGGGCGAGGCGTGCCGCATGATATCGCCGTCGGGACTCTCGATCTTGATGACGTCGGCGCCGTAATCACCGAGCGTCTGCGTCGCAAGCGGGCCCATGACGACGGCGGTCAGGTCGATAACCCGAATGCCTGCGAGTGGTGCGTCGTCCTCAGGACCAGCTGGGCCGTCGAAAGTTTGAGACTGGTTTTCACGCAAAACGACCATCCGCGGTCGGGCCATCACTGGCTTTCTCAGTAGCGGCGTTGATAAACTTTCGCCAGACTTCGGGGACGGAGGGATGAAGCGATGCACCGAACGGTTCTTCTCGCCATGGGCTTGGCAATCGCGCTGACGGCCGGTCTGGCGCACCGGGCCAGGGCTGCGGAACTTGTCATGTTCGATGCTGCGAATTGCGTCTGGTGCATCCGCTGGGACCGCGACATCGGCCGGACCTATGGCGAGACCGCTGAAGGACGGATCGCGCCGCTCAGAAAGGTGCGCCTCGCCGATGGCATCCCGCCGGATATCGCGATCGCGAGCCCGGTCACCGGCACGCCGACATTTGTGCTCGTCGCGCAGGGACGCGAGATCGGCCGGATCATCGGCTATCCCGGCCAGTCCGCGTTCTGGGCCGACCTGAATGCGCTGATCGATCGCCTGCCGAACCAGAAGCCGCGCGCAGTGCCGGAGACACCCCTGACGCAAACGACTTTTTAGCCGCTTGCGACCAAAAGATGGGGCCGAGCGAAAGACCGGGCGTGCACCCGCCCATCCTGCAAGTTACAGCTATGCCAACGATTTAGGACATGCTGGCGTCCCATGCCCGACCTGTTGAGAATTGAGGACCTGCGCGTCGGGTTCGAGTTGCACGGCGAAGTCCATGACGTGCTGAAAGGCGTCAGCCTTCGCGTGCGGCCGGGCAGCGTGGTCGCGCTTGTTGGTGAGAGCGGCTCGGGCAAGTCGGTGACATCGCTTGCTGCTATGAACCTTCTTCCCGCCAATGCGCGTGTCACGAACGGACGCATACGGTTCACGAACAGTGAGACGGGCGAGACGAACGAGATCACCCGGCTTAAATCCGAAGACCCCCGCATGCGCGCATTGCGCGGCGGTGACATGTCGATGATCTTTCAAGAGCCCATGAACTCGCTGTCGCCGCTGCACACGATCGGTGATCAGGTCTCCGAGGCGTTGCAGCTCCACGAGAAGGTTGATCGCGCCACCGTGCGGCTGCGCACCGAGGACATGCTCGATCAGGTCGGTTTTCCCGATCCGAAGCGTGCCCACGACATGTATGCCTTCGAACTGTCCGGCGGTCTGCGCCAGCGCGCGATGATCGCGATGGCGCTGATTTCGAACCCTGCGCTGCTGATTGCCGACGAGCCGACGACCGCTCTGGACGTGACAATCCAGGCGCAGGTGCTCGGCCTACTGAAGACGCTGCAGCAACGTCGCAATATGGGGATGCTGCTGATCACGCACGACCTCGGCGTGGTCGCAAACGTCGCCGACGAGGTGTTCGTGATCTATCACGGCGAGATCATGGAGGCCGGGCCGGTCGAGGACATCTATCGCCGCCCGCAGCACCCGTACCTCAAAGCGCTTTTGAACGCCGTGCCGCACTTCGACATGAAGCCCGGGGAACGGCTGCAGTCGCTGCGGGAGGCCGGCACCAAGGAGCGGACAGTCTCGTTGCCGCGCAAGGCCGTGGCCGTTTCCGAGGTGTCGAACGCGCCGCTTCTCGAGATCAAGAACGTCACGAAGACGTACCGTTCCAAGGCCGCCGGCCTGTTTGGCGGTGATGGGCACACCACGACCGCAGTCGATAATCTGTCACTGGACGTCCGCCGCGGCGAGTGTCTGGGCCTTGTCGGTGAGAGCGGTTGCGGGAAGACAACGCTCTCGAAGCTTGTGATGCGCGCGCTGACGCCAGACGAAGGCGCGATCCTGCTGCATCCGCGTGCCGACGCAATGGCCGACCCGAGCGTTGATCTTGCTCAACTGGAAGGCGAAGCGCTGGACCGCAGCCGCGCCCGTATTCAGATGGTCTTCCAGGATCCGGTGAACTCGCTATCGCCGCGCATGACCGTACTCAATATCCTGCGCGAGCCGATGGAGATCCGCGGCGAAGGTAACCGCGCGGAACAGGTCGACCGCTGCGTGACACTCATGAAAGCCGTCGGCCTCGATCCGCGCTTTCTCGGCCGTTATCCGCACTCGTTCTCCGGCGGTCAGCGCCAACGCATCGGAATTGCGCGCGCGTTGGCGCTCTCGCCTGATCTTATGATTTGCGATGAGCCGGTCTCGGCGCTCGACGTCTCAGTGCAGGCGCAGATCCTCAATCTGCTGAATGATCTCCGAGCTGAGATGGGCCTCAGCTACCTGTTCATTTCGCACAACCTCGCAGTCGTCGATTACGTCGCCGACCGGATCGCGGTGATGGCCAACGGGCGTATCGTCGAGCTCGCCCCGCGCGAGGCGTTGTTCAACAACCCGGTCCATCCCTACACGCGCGCACTGCTCTCCGCGGTGCCCTACCCTGACCTCGACCGGAAGCTCGATCTCTCGACGATCGCCGCCCGCGATGTCTCGGCAGCCGACGAATGGCCGGATGCGTTCCGCGCCGGGGCTGCAAACGATCTCATGCCGATTAGGGTTGCCGATGGGCATATGGTGCTCGCCCATCGCGCCGCCGACGCGCGGGAGCTTGTGGCATGAGCGTCGTACGATTTGAGCGCGCCCGCATCTGGCTTGCGGCCTCGATCATTGCAGCCGGGTGCGCCGCCGCACCGCCGACTGAGGCGCAATCGATCCTGCCGCCTGTTGATGCGCCGGAGACGCCAGCAGTCTTCATCGAGACGCCATCGCTCGTCGATGATGTGAAAGCCGGGCGCCTGCCGCCGGTCGCACAACGCCTGCCGGACAACCCGCGCGTGATCGATCCCACGGCGAACGGTGGCAGTCTCGGCAAGCACGGCGGTCGCATGCGGTGGCTGATGGGTAAGCAGAAAGACCTGCGGATGCTGGTCTATTACAGCTACGCCCGCCTCGTCGGTTACAACGCGAAGTACGAGATCATCCCTGACATCCTCGCGCGCGTAGACGTCGAGGACAGTCGCGTCTTCACGCTGCATCTGCGGCCCGGCCACAAATGGTCCGACGGTGCGCCGTTCACGACCGAGGACTTCCGCTACTGGTGGGAGGATGTCGCCAACAACAAGAAGGTCGGACGCGGCATGCCGGCCACGATGAAGGTCGGCGGCAAGCCACCGGTGGTCGAGTTCCTCGACGCGCATACCGTTCGCTACACCTGGGAGACGGCGAACCCGGAGTTTCTCCCGGCGCTGGCTGCGACCCGGCCGCTGGTGATCTTTATGCCGGCGCACTTCATGAAGAAGTATCACCCGCGCTACGCCGAACCGGCGGCGCTCAAGAAACGCGTGCTGACCGCGAAGGTCCGCAACGCGAAGCGCCTGCACATGCGCATGGCGCGCTCGGCGCGGCCGGAGAACCCGGACCGTCCGATGCTCGATCCGTGGACCGCGACGACCAAGCCGCCGTCGAGCCTCTACACGTTTAAACGCAATCCGTTCTACCACCGCGTCGATACCGCTGGGCGGCAGCTTCCCTACGTTGACGAGGTCCGCATCGCGCTCGGCTCGACATCCCTGATCCCGGCAAAGACAGGCACGGGCGACAGCGACCTGCAGGCCCGCTATCTGCGCTTCGACGATTACACGTTCCTGAAGGCCGCGGAGAAGCGCGGCACCGTACGCGTCAAGCTCTGGAACAAGTCGCGCGGCTCACACATCGCGATTGTCCCGAACCTCAATGCGAAGGACCCGGTCTGGCGTGCGCTCAATCGCGACAAACGCTTCCGACAGGCGCTGTCGCTCGCGATCGACCGGCACGAGATCAATCAGGCGATCTTTTACGGGCTCGCGAAAAAGAGCGCGGACACGATGCTGCCAGGCAGCCCGCTCTACAGGAAGTCCTACGCTGATGCCTACACGCGGTTCGATCTCGAGAAGGCGAACGCGCTGCTCGATGAAATCGGCCTCGACAAGCGCGACAGTGACGGCATTCGCCTGCTGCCCGACGGCCGCCGCGCAGAAATCATTCTCACCAGTGCTGGCG
>JBCBXS010000189.1:0-5421 GCA_039816475.1 Pseudomonadota bacterium
AGTCCGGCCCGCTCCCGCCTCAAGCGATCCGGGCCTGACGGCCCTCCTTGCTTTCGGCTCTTCTCTGGAAGCCCGGGTACGGGCAAAGACTGCCGCTGCCGGCGCCACCCAGCGTCCAAGCCGAACGCAAGAGCGCAGCGATCGCGTGAGGCGCGAGTAAGTCGAACGCTAAGCGCCAACGGCGTGAGCCGTTGGGCCAACAAAGAGAGTCCGGCCCGCTCCCGCCTCAAGCGATCCGGGCCTGACGGCCCTCCTTGCTTTCGGCTCTTCTCTGGAAGCCCGGGGAGCGACGGCCACCCCTGTCATCCCGGGCAAGTGAGGGCAAGGCCCGAACGCCGACCCGGGACCTATGAGAGACGCCGCCGCAGGCGACCGAACCCGCCGCCCGGGATGCCGGTGGAGTGTGCGGTGCCGCCGATTGGGACGACCAAAACTACTTCCACTGAAGCTTCAGGATCTCGTAGCTCTTAGCGCCCTTCGGCGTTGTGACTTCGACGCTGTCGCCTTTGGACTTGCCGATGAGTGCGCGCGCGATGGGGCTCGTGATCGAGACCTTGCCGGCCTTCACGTCCGCCTCCATCTCGCCGACGATCTGGTACTTGACCTTCTCTTCCGTGTCCTCGTCCTCGAGGTGCACCGTCGCGCCGAACTTGACCGTACTGCCGGACATCGACTTCGGGTCGAGCACTTCGGCGCGCGAAAGGCGGTCTTCGAGCTCGGCAACGCGCGCCTCGTTCAGGCCCTGCGCTTCCTTGGCCGCGTGGTACTCGGCGTTCTCGGACAGGTCGCCATGCGCGCGCGCTTCCGCGATCGCGTTGATGATCCGCGGGCGCTCTTCAGATTTCAGACGATGCAGTTCGGCCTCGAGTGCAGCGTGGCCTTCACGCGTCATCGGCACGCGTTCCATCGACATCCCAAAACCTCCTGCGTGGCCGGATATTCACTTCCGGCGCGGACCCGAAACGCGGGCGAAAGCCGCGCATGGTCAGGCCAAGTATGTCACCGATATGGTGGGAGTGGACAACGTCCGCCAGGCTCAACGACCCGCATAAGCTTGAAGCGGGGCAACCTGAATAACGTCAGCCTTCAAGGCCGCAATTGCCTTCGTCACGGCGCCTGCGCCCGCCACAGTGGTATAGCACGGGATGTGGTTCAGCAAGGCGGTGCGCCGGATATCCTTCGAGTCCGACAGCGCCTGCGCGCCTTCGGTCGTGTTGAAGACCATTGCGATCTCGCCGTTTTTCATCGCATCGACGATGTGCGGACGACCCTCGAGGACCTTGTTGATCACGCCGCACGGCACGCCGTTCTCGCTGAAGTAACGCGACGTCCCTCGGGTGGCGATGAGCTGGAAACCGAGATCGACGAGCTCGCGCGCGGGCTCGAGCATGCGCGCCTTGTCGGCATCGCGGATCGAAATGAAAACCGTGCCCGATTGCGGCAGCGACTGTCCGGCGCCGATCTGGCTCTTGGCGAAGGCGATTGCGAAATCGCGGTCGAGGCCGATGACCTCGCCAGTCGAGCGCATCTCAGGCCCGAGGACGGGATCCACCCCGGGGAAACGGGCGAACGGGAACACCGCTTCCTTGACCGCGATATGGTTGAGTGTCGGCTCTTCGAGGTTCAGCTCCGACAGGCGCTGGCCGGCCATGACGCGGGCGGCGAGGCCCGCAACCGGCAGGCCGATGACCTTGGCGACGAACGGGATCGTCCGGCTCGCGCGCGGATTGACCTCGAGGATGTAGACGTGCCCGTCCTTGATGGCGAACTGCACATTCATCAGACCGACAACACCGAGCGCCTTGGCGAGCGCTGTTGCCTGACGTTTGAGTTCATCGAGCACCGGGGCGTCGAGCGAGTGCGGCGGCAGCGAGCACGCGCTGTCGCCCGAGTGAATGCCCGCTTCCTCGATGTGCTCCATGATCCCGGCGACGAACACGTCGGTGCCGTCGGAAAGACAGTCGACGTCAACCTCGATGGCGTCGGTTAGATAGCGATCGATCAGCAGCGGCTTGCTGTCGGAGACGGCGAGTTCGGACGGGCTGTCGAGCGTCGCAGAGAGCCGCTTGATGTAGCGGTCGACGTCGCTGCCGTCGTGGACGATCTCCATCGCGCGTCCGCCGAGCACGTACGACGGGCGGATGACGACGGGATAGCCGACGCGGTCGGCTTCTGCGCGGGCTGCCTCCGGCGTGCCGGCGATCCCGCTTTCCGGCTGACGGAGGTCGAGGTCCTCGATCAGCGCTTTGAAGCGGTCGCGATCTTCGGCGAGATCGATCGCGTCGGGCGGCGTGCCGAGGATCGGGACACCGGCAGCCTCAAGGGCTGCTGCAAGCTTCAGGGGTGTCTGGCCGCCGAACTGCACGATGACGCCTTTGACGGTGCCGACGCTCTGTTCAACGCGGATGATCTCGATCACGTCTTCAGCGGTCAGCGGCTCGAAGTAGAGCCGGTCGGAGGTGTCGTAGTCTGTCGAGACCGTCTCGGGATTGCAGTTGACCATGATGGTCTCGTAGCCAGCATCGCTTAGCGAGAAGCAGGCGTGGCAGCAGCAATAGTCGAACTCGATGCCCTGCCCGATCCGGTTCGGCCCGCCGCCGAGGATGACGATCTTTTCGCGCTGCTGCGGGTCGGCTTCGCTGACCGCATCACCGTCAAGTCCGCGCTCGTAGGTCGCGTACATGTAGGCCGTTGGCGAGGCGAACTCAGCCGCGCACGTGTCGATCCGCTTGTAGACCGGCGTGACGCCGAGCGAACGGCGATGCTCGGCGACGTCGGCCGCCGTGCTGCCGGAAAGCTTTGCGAGCCGCGCATCGGAAAAGCCCATTGCCTTCAGCCGGCGCGTGTTCTCCTCGTCAGACGGCAAACCGTGTTCGGCGACGCGCGCTTCCATCGTGACGATCTCAGACAGGCGATCGATGAACCACGGGTCGAAGTGACAGGAGGCCTGGACCTGATCCGGTGGCGTCCCAAGGCGCAAGGCCTGCGCGACCTTGAGGATCCGGTCCGGCGTGGGTGTGCCGAGCGCGGCGCGGATGGCGTTCTTGTCGTCGCCCGAGCCGAGCCCGTCGATCTCGACGTCATCAAGACCGGTGAGACCGTTCTCCATCGATCTGAGCGCCTTCTGAAGGCTCTCGTGAAACGTCCGGCCGATTGCCATGACCTCGCCGACGGACTTCATCGCCGTCGTCAGCGTCGGATCGGCGCCAGGGAATTTCTCAAACGCGAAGCGCGGAATCTTCGTGACCACATAATCGATGGTCGGCTCGAATGAGGCCGGCGTTGCGCCGCCCGTGATGTCGTTTTCCAGCTCATCGAGCGTGTAGCCGACGGCAAGTTTGGCGGCGATCTTTGCGATCGGAAAGCCCGTTGCCTTCGATGCCAGAGCGGACGACCGCGAAACGCGCGGGTTCATCTCGATGACGATCAGGCGCCCGTCTGCCGGGTTCACCGCGAACTGCACGTTTGAGCCGCCGGTCTCGACGCCGATCTCGCGCAGCACCGCCAGTGAGGCGTTTCGCATGACCTGGTATTCGCGGTCCGTGAGCGTCAGTGCCGGTGCGACCGTGATCGAGTCGCCGGTGTGAACGCCCATCGGATCGACGTTCTCAATCGAGCACACGATGATGCAGTTGTCTGCTTTGTCTCGGACAACCTCCATCTCGTATTCTTTCCAGCCGAGCACGCTTTCCTCGACGAGGACCTGCGTGGTCGGCGAGGCATCGAGACCGCGCTCGATGATCTCGATGAACTCTTCCCTGTTGTAGGCAACGCCGCCGCCCGTACCGCCAAGCGTGAACGACGGGCGGATGATCGCCGGCAGCTTCACGAACTCGAGCGCTGCCAGCGCCTCTGACATATTGTGCGCCATCATCGAGCGCGGCACTTCGAGACCGATCTTCCCCATCGCCTCGCGGAACAGGAGCCGGTCCTCAGCCTTGTCGATCGCCGCGGCCTTGGCACCGATCATCTCGACGCCGAGCGCTTGCAGGACACCGTTCTTGTGGAGCGCGAGCGTTGTATTGAGGGCGGTCTGCCCGCCCATCGTCGGCAGGATCGCGTCGGGGCGTTCTTCGGCGAGGATCTTGGCGACGATTTCGGGCGTGATCGGTTCGACGTAGGTGGCGTCCGCGAGCCCCGGGTCGGTCATGATCGTCGCCGGGTTCGAATTGACCAAGATGATGCGATAGCCCTCGTCGCGCAGCGCCTTACACGCCTGCGTTCCGGAATAGTCGAACTCGCAGGCCTGGCCGATCACAATCGGCCCGGCTCCGACGATCAGGATGGACTTGATATCGGTGCGTTTTGGCATGGCGTCCCGGCGCGTGAACAAACGCCTGGGTCATAGGGGCTAGCGCGACCTTTGGCTAGGCGCTGCGGTGTGCATAACAGCCGCTGTGGCGGGGCGGCTCGGGGGGCCGAGGCCGGCATCAGTCGCGCGCGCCGCGGGTGGTCTCGCCGGGGGCGGAAATTGCACACCTTGCTGCCGATCGAAAAGAGCCGCCGGGCGCTCTTGCGCCTCAGCCCGTCAAACGGCGCCGCCTTCGTAGTAGACGGTGACGATGTGTCGGGCTTCAGCGAAGAAAAGCCAGCGTTCGGTTAGAACACCGACGGCGGCTGAGATGACGGCGGCAAGGCACAGGACCACGGCGAATAGGCCGCCAAGCAGCAGCGCCAGCAGCAGCGCCGATCCGGGCACGATGCCGAGCAGCAGCGTCGTCGACCAGCGCAGCTTGTCGGAGTGCTTGCGGGCGACCTTGTAGCCCATCTCGCGCATCACGTAGTTCGGCTGCGTATGCGGCGGCTCGAGCGGGCGGACTTTCCCGAACCGGCCAAGACCCGTGGCGCTTTCCGCCGTCCACGTCCGCGGCGCGGTGTCGATGTCGCTCCAGTAGAAGGCCTTGAGCGCGAGGGCAGCCGCGATTGCAAGCAATGTCAGCCAGCCGACGCTCCCGATTTCCCGGCCAAACGCTGCCATCAGCGCACAGTAGAGCAGCCCGCCGGTCGCAAGCGACAACACCATGTAGATCGGCGCCACCACCGGAGTGCTCCACGCGGGGATCGTCCTGAGCGACGCGTAGATCATGCCGGTGCAGTAGACGGTGATGGCAGCGCCGATGATCGTCAGCAGCGCGACAAGCGTCGTCGCTGTCCCGGCGCCAGACGAGAACACAGCGCCATAGGCGAGCAGCAGGATCGGTAGGAACGTCGCGATGGCGGCCACCGCCTCGCGCGACAGCCACGACGTCCGCCACTGCGAGGCGGCCCGCCACGCCCGTTCCGGCCGACCGAGATGCGCCGTCGATGACAACAGCCCGCCGCTGATGAGGACAAGGGCCAGCCCGAACGCGACGACGTTCAGCGCCATGCCGATTTGGAATTCCCCGGTAATGGGGGCATTGGCGAGCCTGGCCAGTATTC
>JBCBXS010000018.1:0-16777 GCA_039816475.1 Pseudomonadota bacterium
CTGACCCCTCGTATCGTATGCGCGCGGTTGCGCGCCAGGCCTCGCCTTCCCACTTGGCTGAGACACGCGAGCCACCCGCCAAGCTCGCCACGGTTGCCTGAAAGGTTTCCATGATCGGCCTCGTCATCGTTACGCACGGTCGCCTTGCCGACGAGTTCCGAAGCGCGCTTGAGCACGTCGTCGGACCGCAGGACCAAATTGCGACGGTCGCGATCGGTCCGGACGACGACATGGAAGCCCGGCGCAACGATATCGTCGCCTCGGTCCGCGAGGTCGAAAGCGGCGATGGCGTCGCTGTTCTCACCGATATGTTCGGTGGGACGCCTTCAAACCTCGCGATTTCCGTCATGGACGAGACCGGCGCCGAAGTCGTTGCTGGCGTGAACCTCCCCCTATTGATCAAGCTCGCAGGCGTTCGCGCGGACCACGGCCTCACCGAAGCCGTCGATCTGGCGAAAGAGTCCGGCCGCAAGTACGTCACCGTTGCGAGCCAGATGCTCGATAGCAGCAGCTAGACGGCTGTGCGGCCATTGCGATCTATCAGACCGCTGACGGTGCTTGCGGATCGGGCAGCCAAACGAGCGTCAACTGAGAATTTGCGCCGTTGCCGCCGTTTCGGGCAGTCTGGGCAAACGCACAGCAGGTGGCAGGCATGGCGGAGGTCACTGATGGACGACAGCAACGCGATCGATCCGTCCGGCGATGGCAATCAAAGAGCCGACGCGGACACGCCGGTCGCACGCTCGGTGACTGTTCGGAACAAGAAGGGGCTACATGCGCGGGCGTCAGCCAAATTCGTCAAGTGTGCCGAATTGTACGACGCGGACATTCGCGTGACCCGCGATGACACAACGGTCGTTGCAACGTCGATAATGGGATTGCTGATGCTGGCGGCAGGGCCGGGCACAGTGCTTCAGCTTTCCGCGACCGGGGCAGATGCCGAAGCCGCTATCGGTGCACTCGAAGCCCTCATTCGCTGTGGCTTCGATGAAGAATGCGTCGCCAATATCACTTAGTTTGAAGCTGCAATGACACCGCGTAACACGACGGCCGTCACTTGCGCCCTTCAAAGCACAGGCAAAGGAGGAACCGCCGCCGGCGGTTCCTCCCGTTGGATACCTGCTCAGGTGGAGTAGGCTACTCCATCAAGCGCAGGGTCGAGATCTTTAGGGCGATATCGCGGAACGCCATCCGAAGTTCATCACCGTCGTCAGCATCGTAGAAGTGCTGCTCAGACGAAGCGCAATGCTCCATCACGTCGTACGCGTTGCCTGACGAAGGCAGCTTGAAGCCGATCGCATAGATCTCGATGCCTTTGTTCTTCATCGCCGTACAGGACGCTTTGGCCTGAACGTCCGAGTTGGAACCCGTGTACTTCCGGTTATAGACACCGTCCGTCATAAGCACCGCGATCTTCTTCAAGACCGGCACTTCGAGCGTCTGATCGCCATGGCTGACCGTATTCACCTGGTTGAGGTGCGAGTACGGATCCGCATGTGATGCTGACGACCAGAGCGTGTTGAAGTTTGGTGACAGCAGGTTCCAGGCCCATGCCGTTCCAAGGTGACCGGCGGTACCACCCGTCGTCTCCAACTTGTCAATCCGACCTTTCAAGAGCGCCTTGTCGTTCGTGAGCGGCACGATCTCGTTCGATGTCTTACACTTACCGCCGCCTGGGTAGCGGTTGAAACGACCCGCGTAATCCGGCGCGTCATCCGTGTACCGCTTCGAACTGCTCCGGCGCTCTCGCACGCAGGTGCGCTTGTTTTTCTTGCCAGGGATCGAGCTACGATGGGTGACGCCGAGGTAGTAGTCACGACCAACGTTGACGTGCTCCGAGAACGGCGCCAGCGCAATCCGTGACGAATACTGGGACTGGTCGTCCCACACGACGATGTCGACGAGGTCCTTGGCCGCGGCCTTGAGGTCCGCCATCTTGCCTTCCCAGCCCATCGAGCCGGTCGTATCGAGCATCATCGAAATCTCGATGTTCGTACCCGAGTTGCCGCCAGCGGCCAGAATGGCGCGCGAGACAGCGTTCACTTCGAGCTGCGAGACACCGATGATCCCGAGGAACGGCGTGTTGACGGCCGACTGTGAGATCGACGCGATAACAGTGCCATTCTGCTCGAGCTGGAACGTGACGTTCTCGTAGTCAAGACGGCCGTTCTTGTTCTCGTCGAAGTAGCGACGGGCGACTTCGAGCGCCTCGGTATTCGAGATACCGTTGATCTGCATGGCCCGGCCCGCAGCGAGAACCGCCGCATCCATCGCACGCAGTGTATTGTCACGCACGGACAGCCAGCGACCGAAGTCGACTGCCGTACCGACAACTCCAAACAATAGAATGAACATCCCGGCGAACATCATCGCCACGACGCCACGCTCATCTTTTCCGAAGCGAGCAAGCATATTACGCTTGCGCCGCAATGTGCGAAGCCGCGGGTCTCCCGTTGGCTGCGCGTCCGGCGCCTTATATTGGCACCCCTCATGCACGCTGGACATACTGCCTCCTGAACAAATATCCAGCGGCACATTCTCATTACAACTATTGCCGACTCGTAAATATCAGAAAGAGCTATTTAATTGCCTTTCTCAATCTTCTTAAAGCTACCAAAAATTCGAATTATCTTATTTATATATCGATAACCAAATCAGATTTCGATAACTATAAACGGCCGATTTTATTACCGGCATCTTTGGGTTTGATCTGATCGGTGACGATCCGGCCGCGCATCGCCTCCACATCACGATATAAAGATGTCTTTATGTCCCATTGCGTCGCCAGTGCGACGCAGTTAGACAAGAGCATAAAGACGTCGCTTGCATTCGAGTGCTGCGGCGGATGAAACGGCGCTAAAGCCAGCGCTTGCTTTCATCCAACGCGCACTTTGGATGCAACTCGTCGTCGTTCGAAGCCGCGCTCGCCGCAAATTCTGCAACCAAGGACCAGGCTTGATGTCCACTGACAACGATTACGCCGTCGCCGATCTCGCGCTCGCCGACTTCGGCCGCAAGGAACTCGACATCGCCGAGACGGAAATGCCGGGCCTGATGGCGTGCCGCGAAGAGTACGGCGAAAAACAGCCGCTGAAGGGCGCGCGCATTTCCGGATCGCTGCATATGACGATCCAGACCGGCGTTCTCATTGAGACGCTGACCGCGCTCGGGGCTGATGTCCGTTGGGCGTCGTGCAATATCTTCTCGACGCAGGATCACGCAGCCTCTGCAATCGCCAAAACCGGTGTCCCGGTTTTTGCAATCAAAGGCGAGAGCCTTGAGGACTACTGGACGTATACCGACAAGATCTTTCAGTGGCCCGATGGCCAACCGACGAACATGATCCTCGACGATGGCGGTGACGCCACGATGTACATTCTGCTCGGCGCCCGCGCGGAAGCCGGTGAGGACGTGCTCTCGAACCCAGGTTCGGAAGAAGAAGAATATCTCTTCGCGCAGATCAAGAAGCGTATGGAGGCAACGCCCGGCTTCTTCACGCGTCAGCGCGATGCCATCAAAGGCGTGACGGAAGAGACGACAACGGGCGTCAACCGGCTTTATCAGCTCCAGAAAGCGGGCCAGCTACCGTTCCCGGCCATCAACGTCAACGACAGCGTCACCAAATCGAAGTTCGATAACAAGTACGGCTGCAAAGAGAGCCTCGTCGACGGCATCCGCCGCGCAACGGACGTGATGATGGCTGGCAAGGTCGCGGTTGTCTGCGGCTACGGCGATGTGGGCAAAGGCTCAGCCGCGTCGCTTGCAGGTGCTGGCGCGCGGGTGAAGGTGACGGAAGCAGACCCGATCTGCGCGTTACAGGCGGCGATGGACGGCTTCGAAGTCGTCACTCTCGAAGAAGCCGCACCGAGCGCCGACATCATCATCACCGCGACCGGCAATAAGGATGTGGTGACCATCGACGACATGCGGTCCTTCAAGGATATGGCGATTGTCGGCAACATTGGCCACTTCGACAACGAGATCCAAGTCGCCGCGCTCAAGAACCACAAGTGGACCAACATCAAGCCGCAGGTCGACATGGTGGAGTTCCCTGACGGCAAGCGGATGATCCTGCTGTCGGAAGGCCGGCTCCTCAATCTCGGTAACGCAACCGGTCACCCGAGCTTCGTGATGTCGGCAAGTTTCGCAAACCAGGTGCTCGCACAGATCGAGCTTTGGACGCGCAGCGAACACTACAAAAACGAGGTCTACGTCCTGCCGAAGCACCTCGACGAGCATGTCGCGCGGATGCACCTTAACAAACTCGGCGCATCACTTACAGAGCTGTCGAGCGAACAGGCAGGCTACATCGGGGTCGAGAAGGACGGGCCGTATAAGCCCGATCATTACCGCTATTAAGCCGGCAATCGCGGGCCGCTTCTCCCAAGCGGCCCGTCGATCCTTTGGCCTTACGGGCTGGGCGGCGCGACCGCCCTCCTCCATACTGAGGGTTGATTCGATTGTAGCGGCATGACCGTCCGCCTGATGAAGGCTGAGCGGCGCGCCGCACTATCGTTTGAAGTAACTGTCTCTCGTCACGTTCTCCGTTTGCGTCCCTGCCGATCGTAGACAGCGGTAACCGCAACGGTGCTCACGCAAACCGAGGCTCAGACCGACGAGACGCGCCGCGAGCTTCTGGCTCTGCTGCTCGCGAGCCTTGCCTGCGTTTTCATTTTGACGATCACGGTCCTCGACGGGCGCGCGGCCGATGCGCCGTTCTCTCCCGGCCAGCTTCTCATGTACGCGCTGATTACAGGTGCCGTCGCGAGCGGAGCCGGTGCGGTCGTGCTCATCACCCAGCGCGCACGACGGACGGTGCGCGACCTCACAGACGAGACCGCTGATCTCCGTCGCGAACTCATCATGGCCGAGGCTGTGTTCCGTGCCGAGCCGCAAGTTCTTGTCTTCTGGGAGCACGGACGCGGCCTCCGCGTTATTACCCATACCCTGAAGACGGTGCGCGGCCTGCCGGAGACCAAGGAGACGCTGCCGAACTTCGGACAGTGGCTCGATCCACGGTCGGCGCAGGAACTGAAGCAGGCACTCGACGTCCTGTTCGAGCAGGGCCGCGCCTTCAGCCTGTTCCTCAAGACCAAACACGGCGGCGACCTCGAAGCCGACGGCCGTGCCGCAGGCTCACGCGCCATCCTGCGGTTCCGCGATGTCGTCGGCTACAAGACCGATCTCGTCCGCATCATCGAGCAGCAGCGGGATCTGGCGCGCGACATCAAAACCTGCCGCAGCGTGCTCAACGCGTTGCCGATGCCGGTGTGGCAGCGCGACAGCCAGGAACGCCTGGAGTGGGTCAACACGGCCTACGTGCGCGCAGTCGAAGCAGAGACCGTTGCAGAAGTCGTCGCGCAGCAGGTCGAGTTGCTGGAAGCGCGCCAGCGGCAGTCGCTTGCGAGTGGCGTGCAAGCAGGCGAAGCGCAAAAACAGCGCATGCATTTGCTGATCGGGGGGGACCGCAAGGCGCACGACGTGATCGTTGTGCCTGTGGAGGGGGTGACGGCCTCGGCCGCAATCGACGTCGCCGAACTGGAATCGACGCAGGGCGAGCTGGACGCCCAAACGCGTGCCTACGACCGAACGCTTGATCGCGTCTCAACTGCGATCGCGATCTTCAACGGCGACGAGCAACTCACCTTCTTCAACGATGCCTACTGCCGGCTCTGGGGCCTGGAAGCAGCCTGGCTCGAACAGGGGCCGACCGACGGTGAGATCCTCGATCGGTTGCGCGCGGGGTCGCGACTGCCGGCGATGGCGAACTTCAAGACGTGGCGGCGCGATTTCCTCGGCACGTACGAGACGCGCAAGCCCATCGAAGAGGTCTGGCACCTGCCGGACGGTCGCACGCTGTCGATCATCGGCGAGCCCCGCCCCGACGGTGGCATGACGTATCTCTACGAAGACCAGACCGAACAGCTCTCGCTCGAGAGCCGGTATAGAACGCTCAACCAGGTCCAAAGCGAAACGCTCGACAGCCTCAGCGACGGCGTTGCGGTGTTCGGCACGGACGGGCGCCTGCGGCTGTTCAACTCCGCGTTCGCCGACATGTGGGCGCTGTCCGATACGGCTCTCGCCGAGCTTCCGCATATCGAGGGGCTGGTGACTGAAATGGCGCATCTGGCGCCGAACGCGGAGCACTGGAAGCGCCTCGTCGCCGTCGTCACCGCGCTCTACGGCGAGGACAAAGCGCTTGCCGGAGAGATGGTCCGCGATGACCACTCCCACATCGACGTCGCAGCCGTCGCGCTGCCAGATGGCAGTACGCTCGCGACGTTCTCGGACGTCACGGCGACACGGCAGGGTCAGAAAGCGCTTGAAGAACGCAACGAGGCGCTCGAAGCCGCCGACCGGTTGAAGAGCCGTTTCATCAGCCACGTGTCATATGAACTGCGCACGCCGCTGACGAACATCATCGGCTTCAGCGAGTTGCTGGAGAGCCCGCGGACCGGCGAGCTCAACCAGAAACAACGCGAGTATCTCACCGACATCTCGGCCTCGTCGCGCACACTGCTCGCGATCATCGATGACATTCTCGATATCGCGACGATCGACGCCGGTGCGCTTGAACTCCAGATCACGGAGTTCGACCCGAAGGCCCTGATCGCAGCCGCTCTCGACACGGTTCGCGATCGCGCGGCGCGGATGCGCGTGACCCTCGATGTTGGTCTCGGCGATGACGTCGGCACGTTGGAAGCCGACGAAGGGCGGTTGCGGCAAGTGCTGTTCAATCTTCTCTCGAACGCAATTGGTTTCTCGAACGCCGGCGATACGGTCGAGCTTTCCTGCTGGCGCGATGAGGATTGGGTCGTCTTCCAGATCGCCGACCAGGGCATCGGCATTTCCGATGACGAGCAGCCGAACATCTTCGAGCGGTTCGTCAGCCGTTCGCAGGGGTCGAAACACCGTGGCGCAGGGCTTGGGCTATCGATCGTCAAAAGCCTCGTCGAGTTGCATGGCGGGACCATCACACTGACGTCCGCGCAGGGCGTCGGCACGCGCGTGACGTTCCGGCTGCCCGCCCGTGCGGAACGGAGCCTCAGCGGCGAAACGCTGCCCCGCCAGCTGACGGCTTGACCGGCGCGGGGCGATCGCATCACCGTCGGGCCTATGGCGTCATCGATCACCTTCAAAGCGCTGGATGAGCCACGCTTGGTTCGCCTTGCCGAGTTGCTCGCACTTCGCCTGCAGCTCGGCCAGTGCGTGACACTGACGGGCGACCTGGGCGCCGGCAAATCAACGTTCGCGCGCGCGTTCATCCGGGCCCGGTTGGCCGACCGGTTCGCGGACGTCCCGAGCCCGACGTTTCCCCTGCTACAGACCTATGAGACCGCGCGCGGCCCCATCTGGCACTTCGACTGGTATCGGCTATCGGCGGCAGACGACCTCGACGATCTTGATCTGGAAACGGGGCTTGAGACCGCCGTCGTCCTCATCGAGTGGCCGGCAATCGGGATGCATCTGCTCGGGTCGCACCGCATTGACATTGCGATCGAGGAAGTCGCGGGCGCACCCGACCAGCGCGCTGTTACGGCCACCGCACGTGACAACGCGACAGCAGCGCTTCTCTCTCGCGTTGCGGCTCTGGACAACGTCCTCTCGCAATTCGCTGCTGAGAACAGCGCGGAGCGGCTAGAGGTCGACTTCCTGCAGGGGGATGCCTCTGTGCGAGCCTACGCGCGCGTTCGAGCGTTCAACACCGCCGGCGATGTGTCAGCGCGGCTCGTGCTTATGGACAGCCCTGCCAAGCCGGACGGTCCGCCGGTCCGTGGTGGCAAGTCCTACAGCTCCATCGCAAAGCTCGCTGAGGACGTTTGCCCGTTTGTCGCGATCGCGCGTCATCTTCGCGGTGCCGGTTTCAGTGCGCCCGAGATTGTCTCAGCCGACTTGGACCGCGGCGTCCTCTTGATCGGGGACTTCGGCTCCGACGGCTTCTGGACCGCTATGCCCGACACGGCTCAACAGGCTTGCGATCTTGCCAACGCCATCGACACGCTCGCAGCCCTTCGATGCGCGAACCTGTCGACCCGCATGGCGGCGGCCGGGGAGACCGGCACGTACGAACTGCCAGCCTTCGACGAGACAGCCCGGCACATCGAGGCCGAGCTTCTTCTCGATTGGGCCTGGCCATCGCTGACGCAGTCACCGCTCGCGAGCGCCACGCGCGAGAACTATGTCGCCGCTTGGATGGCAGCTTTTGCAAACATCGACACTGCCGCCGACGAACCGGGCTGGGTCCTCCGCGATGTCCATTCCCCGAACCTCATTCGGCTTCCGGACCGTGTCTCACCGGCGAACGTCGGATTGCTCGATTTTCAGGATGCGCTTGCCGGTGCCTGGGCCTACGACGTCGCATCGCTGCTGCAGGATGCACGCAAGGATGTGCCTCCCGATCTCGAACGCGAGATGAAGGAGCGATACATCGCCCGTCTTTCCGAACAGACAGCAGTCCCGTTCGATCGCAAGCAGTTTGAAGCCGCCTATGCCTTCTGGGGCGCTCAGCGCGCCGCAAAAATTATCGGTATTTTCCACCGCTTGGACGCGCGCGACGGCAAGCCCGCCTACCTCGCGCACCTGCCGCGTCTTACTCATGCGTTGTCGCGGAACCTCGATCATCCGGCTTTGGCGCCTGTTGCGGCCTGGTTCGCCCGACACCTCCCGGAAATCCACAGGAACGATTGGTCATAACCCGGTCATGAAAGGGCGCGCACCTCGACGCTGGCCGCACGCGCCGTTCGGGGTGGCAGCGACTCGCATAGATTTCATGCACTGAACCGCCTGGGCCGCGACCCGTTCGAGAGGGCATCGCATGGACCGGACCGCACCGGCGTCCAATGACATCACGAGCGCAATGGTCCTCGCAGCAGGTCTTGGCTCGCGCATGCGCCACCTGAGCGCTGACCGGCCGAAGCCGCTGATTGAGGTTGCCGGCCGCGCGCTCCTGGACCGCGTCCTCGACCGCCTCGTCGAAGCGGGAATCGCGCGGGCAGTCGTCAACGTGCACTATCTCGCCGACCAGATCGAAGCCGCACTTAAGCTGCGAAGCGCGCCGCTGATCGAGATCTCAGATGAGCGCGATGCGCGGCTCGAGACCGGGGGTGGTGTCAAACGAGCGCTGCCGCTTCTGGGCGACGGCCCGTTCCTGATCATGAACTCGGACTGCATCTGGCAGGAAGGTTTCGGCCGAAATCTCGATCGGCTAATGCAGGCCTGGGACGACAGCGAGATGGACGCGCTGCTTCTCGTCACATCCGCCACCGACAGCCTCGGTTACGACGGCCGTGGCGACTTCCATATGGACCAACTCGGTCGCCTGTCGCGGCGACGCGAGGGCGAGGATGCACCGCACGTCTTCACCGGTGCCTCCATTGCGCATCCAAGACTGTTCGATGGCGCCCCGGACGGTGCGTTCTCGATGAACCACGTCTGGAACGAGGCGATCGCGAGCGGCCGTCTGTTCGGCGTTCGCATGGATGGCCTCTGGATGCACGTTGGCACACCGGAGGCACGCGCCGCTGTCGAAATCAGGCTCGCCGATGAGTGAGCCTGATCGCAGTCCGGCAGGTGGCGGTGCGGACGGCGGCGCTCAGCCCGCGAACGTCTTCAACGTCCCGTTCGGCGCACCTTTCCTGACTGCGCTCGCACGCAGCCTTCTCGATGGCAGCCTGATGGCGGCAATCGGTGAGACGCAGTCACCGCGCGATGACCCGATGGCGCTTGCCGAGACGACCATCCTGCTTCCGACGCGGCGGGCAACGCGGGCCCTGCAGGCTGCGTTTTTCGCACTGGCGCCACACCGAGCGCTGATCCTTCCGACCCTGCGGCCGATCTCTGACGCAGACGAGGACGGCAACCTCATATCGGATGCGGCACGCTTTCCCGCCGGCCCCGACGGCCCGACGCTTTCGCTGCCGCGCGCCATCGAACCCATCGACCGGCAGCTTCATCTGGCACACCTCATTCAGGCGTGGGCTGCGCGACATGATGCCGACGCGCCCGAAGCACGCCTCTCGGCACCCGCGCACGCGCTCCGCCTCGCACGGGAACTCGCGAGCCTGATGGACATGCTCGAGACCGAGGAGGTGGCGATCGATGGCATCGCCGAACTCGTGCCCGACGATTACGCCGAGCACTGGAAGGCGACAGTCTCGTTTCTCGATGTGCTGCGATCAGATTGGCCGGCGGCGCTTGAACGCCTTGGGCTCATGTCCCCCGCCGAACGGCGGAACCGCACGATTGCGGCGCAGGCAGAACTGATCGCACGCGGTGAGCACGCCGGCCCGGTTATCGTTGCGGGCGTGACCGGCAGTGTGCCTGCCACATCCCGTCTGATCGCAACCGTTGCGCGGAAACCGAACGGTGCCGTCGTCCTGCCCGGGCTCGACACGGAACTCGATGACGCAGCCTTCCGAACCGTCCGACCGACAGGCCAGCACACCGACGGTGCGCATCCCGAACATCCGCAATTCGGTTTCGCGCGGCTGCTCGCAGACCTCGGTCTCGCACGCGGCGACGTCAGGATGCTGCCCGGCTCAGAGGTGTCCGCTCCGTTGCAGGCGCGCGCGTCCATCGTCACCGAGGCAATGCGCCCCGCCGCGACGACCTCGGCATGGCGCGCGTTTGCGGAAATTGTCGATGCGAAAAGCCTTCGCGATGCGCTCGATGGCTGCTCGCTCATTGCCGCGCCGACCACGCAGGACGAAGCAGAGGTGGTCGCGCTGATCCTCCGTGAGACGCTCGAGACGCCAGGTAAAACTGCTGCACTCGTGTCACCGGACCGCCTGCTCGCCCGTCGGGTTGCAACGCGCCTCGAAGGTTGGGGCATTGCCGTTGACGATTCAGCCGGCCGCCCGTTTCGCAAGACACCGGTTGGCGCGTTTCTCGATCTCATCCTCGAGTGCATCGAGACCGACTTCGCGCCCGTGCCCGTCACAGCACTCCTCAAACATCCGCTGACGCGGCTTTGCCTGCCGCGGGGCGACATCCGCCGCCATGCACGAAACTTCGAGCTCGCAGTTTTCCGTCAGCCGTATCTCGGCCGCGGGATTGAGGATCTCACCGCCTCGTTCGAGAAGCGTCGCGCCGAGACAGCCGGTGGGCATGAGGCGCATCGGCAATTTGTCATCCGCCCCGTCCGCCAGATGAAAGATGCCGATTGGGACGGCGCAGCAGCCATGATCGCGGCGTTCACTAGTGCGTTCGCGCCGCTAACAACACTGCAGGCGCGCGCCGAAGACGTTCCACTCGCAAACCTCGCGGCTGCACTGGCCGACACGGCAACTGCGCTTGCCACGTCCGAACCGGCAGACCTGGAACGCAATCCCGGCACCGGCACCTCGCGACCATGGCAGGGCGAAGACGGTGAGACGGCCGCCGAAATCTTTGCGCGATTGATGCTGCCGGACCGAACTGCGCCCGCGATGGCAGCCGCCGATCTGCCGTCTGTCTTCCGCGCTCTGACCGCAAACGAAAACGTCCGCACGCGCCGCGCAGTGCATCCGCGCCTGTCGATCTGGGGCCCCTTCGAAGCGCGCCTGCAACGTCCGGACGTGGTCATCCTCGGCGGCCTCAACGAAGGCACCTGGCCGGAAGTGCCGGACACCGGGCCTTGGCTGAACCGTCCGATGCGCCGCGATCTCGGCCTGCCGCAGCCGGAAGAAGCGACCGGCTATGCGGCGCATGATGTCTCGCAACTGCTTGGCGCCGATCAGGTCTATCTCACGCGCGCTGAGAAGGTCGACGGCACGCCGACGGTCCCGTCTCGCTGGCTCATGCGCCTGCAGGCCGTCCTCGCCGGCACCAACGCCGACGGCAACCTACCGCCGAAGCGCCCCTGGCTTTCCTGGGCCGCCGCGCCAACAGCCGTCACGTCCCGCGCGCCCGTCTCCCAACCCCTGCCCTGCCCGCCGCTGCACTTGCGACCGGATCGGCTCAGCGTGTCGGACGTCGGGACGTGGGTGATGAACCCGTACGCGCTCTATGCGAAGAAAATCCTCGGTCTGAATCAGCTCGACCCGCTCGGCAAAGCGCCGGATGCGGCGCTGCGCGGATCGATCGTGCACGCAGCGCTGGCAGATTTTGCCGAAGCGTTCCCTGATGCACTGCCAGCCAATATCGCAGCTGCCCTCATCGCAATCGGCGAACAGCGACTGGAAGAGTTCATCAAGCAGCCGGATGTTGCAGCCTTCTGGGCACCGCGCTTCCGACGGTTCGCGCGCTGGTTCGCCGAGACCGAACCGGACCGGCGCGGCGACGGCTACGTTGGATTTTCCGAGGTCACCGGGCAGATCGATATTGCGGGCAAGACCGGCCGTCTCACGCTGACCGCGCGGGCGGACCGCATTGACCTCAGCGCGGGCGGCGTTGCGATTTACGACTACAAGGGCGCGCGCGAACTCGCCACGATGGCGCGGAACGCCCGCGACCTTCGCGCGCCGCAATTGCCGCTCGAGGCTGCCATCGCGTCCGACGGCGGGTTCGCTGGCGTCAACGGCGACGTCATCCGTCTCGCATACATCTCAACGAGCGGTGGCGAACCGGCGGGCAGCGAGGTCCCGCTCGTCAGCAAAAGTTCCGTCGACTACGCGACCTTGGCGACCGAGGCCCTCGACGACCTCAGGGCACTGGTTGACCGCTTTGCAAAGGACGAAACGCCGTACGCGGCGCTCCGCCGGCCGAAGTTCGATTACCGCTACGACGGCTATGAGCAACTGGCGCGCATCAAGGAGTGGTCGGCCGATCCTGAAGCGGGGCCCGGCGAATGAGCAGCGTCGACGAAGCGCTTCGCGAGACGACCCGCGCGCAGCATCGCGCGTCGGATCCGGGGCAATCTTCGTGGGTCAGCGCGAATGCCGGGGCCGGCAAGACGCACGTCCTGAAACTGCGTGTACTGCGCCTGCTCCTGACCAACGTCGCGCCCGCCCGCATCCTCTGCCTGACGTACACGAAGGCTGCGGCCGCCGAGATGGCGACGCGCGTGTTCGATGAGCTGGCCGAGTGGGCCGTTATGCCGGACGGCGAACTCGCGATTGCGCTGAAGCGGACGACCGGCGCGCCACCGGCAGACACCGACCTCGAGGTTGCACGGCAGCTTTTCGCGCGCGCCATCGAGACGCCGGGCGGGCTCAAGATCCAGACAATCCATGCGTTTGCCGAGCGGCTCTTGCAGCGCTTCCCGCTGGAGGCCGGTGTCCCGCCTGGCTTCGAGATCATCGATGAAGGCGACCGTGCCGCACTGATTGATGCGGCGATCGACAAGGTGCTGCTCGATGCGGCGGGCCGCGCGCACGGCTCACAGGCGCGGCGCGATCTGGAGGCGATCATTGCGTTCGCCGATGAAGCGCGGTTCCAGGAGGTGCTCGGGCGGGCCTTCGAGGATCGCCAATGGATTGCGTTTGCAGATGATCTCGAGGCTGCCGCGAAGGCGCGCGGTGATGCCGACGGCGATGCTGGATCGGTTGTCGACCTTTATTACCGCACACGCTTTGGGCTCACCGAGAACGCAACCGAAGCGGAGATCTCGGCAGAGATCGCCCGTCTGCTCGACGACGCGACGTGTTCGCGCGCAATCGATGCACTGACCGGGTCAGGCAAGTCGACCGACGCGAAGATGGCGATGGCGCTTCGTACCGTCCGCGCCAGCGAGGCTGATAACGCGCGGGCCAAAGCGATTTGTGCAGCGCTCCTGACGAACGAGCAGAAGCCACGCAAATCCCTGATGACGAAGGCGGTGCGTGACGCGTATCCGGATCTGGCCACACGGCTCGAAGCGGCAGGAGACAGAGCTGCAAAGCTGATCCAACAACGCAACGCGGTCCGGACGGTCGCCGCGACCCGCGCGCTGCTCTCAGTCACCCGTCAGGTCGCGCGTGCCTTCGAGACCGCGAAGCTCGACGCAGGCGTACTCGACTTCGACGACCTGATCAGCAAGACCGAGCGACTGCTCAAGGAGACGTCTTCGGCGCGGTGGGTGCTCTATAAGCTGGACGGCGGCCTCGACCACATCCTGGTCGACGAGGCGCAGGACACAAGCGACCGCCAATGGCGGATCATTGAAGCGCTCGCCGCGGCATTCTTCGACACCGATGCGAATGCCGCTGACCGACACCGCACAGTGTTCGCCGTTGGCGACGAAAAGCAGTCGATCTATTCGTTTCAGGGGGCGGCGCCGGACAAGTTCGCCGACGCCGGCCAGCGGTTCGAAGATGCAGCGTCCGCCGCCGGACAGTCGTTCGCGCGTGTCCCGCTGACACTCTCGTTCCGCACCGTGCCGCCGGTGCTCGCGGCCGTCGATCGCGTGTTCGGCGCAACCGACAAGACGCCGGGCGTGACGGGCGCTGACGGCGCCGTTCAACACGCGGCCATGCGCAGTCACGACGCGGGGCGCGTCGATGTCTGGCCGCTCGAAGAGCGCCCTGAGGTCGAGACGACCAAGGCATTCGATCCGCTCGGCGACGCAATGGAGGTTTCGGCAACCGCATCGTTGTCGGAGCGCATCGCCGCAGAGATCATGGCCTGGATCGCCTCGGGCCGAACGCTTGCCTCCACCGGCGCACCGATCCGGCCGCGCGATATCCTGATCCTCGTGCGCAAGCGCCAGCCTCTCGCCGGGCCGATCATGAGCGCCCTCAAGCGCGTCGGGCTTCCCGTCGCCGGCGCCGACCGAATTGTGCTTTCAGACCAGCTCGCAGTGCAGGACCTGATCGCGCTCGGCGAATTTCTCGTGCTGCCCGAAGATGACCTGGCGCTTGCCAACGCGCTCAAGTCACCGCTGTTCGACTTCGACGATGAGGACCTGATGGCGCTGGCGCCGGGCCGCGCCGGATCGCTCTGGCATGCGCTCGTCAACGCCGAGGCCGGGCCGCAGCACTGGGAGCTTGCCGCCGCTGCCCTCCGCCGCCTGCGCGGGCTCGCCGATTACATGCCGCCTTACGAGTTCTTCGCGAAACTGTTGGCCCAACCGAGCCTGCCTGATCCGGTCATGTCGGTGCGCCAGCGTTTCCTTCGCCGTCTCGGGCCGGATGCCGCCGACCCGCTCGACGAATTTCTGCAGCGCGCGCTCACGTTTGACGATGCAGCCACGCCGTCGATGCAGGGCTTCCTCCAGGCGTTGAAATCATCCGACGATGAGTTACGGCGCGACATGGATCAGGGCCGCGACGAAATCCGATTGATGACGGTGCACGGCGCAAAGGGGCTGGAGGCGCCCGTGGTCCTCCTCCCCGACACGACGCGCAACCCGGCGCGCGCAAACCAGAGCAGCATCGTCCCACTCAGCCCTGCCAATGACGAGGATACGGAAGCTCCAGTGCCGCTCTCGATCTGGGCGATCCCGCCGGCAAAGACCCTCGACGTGACGAAGGCTGGCCGCGACGCTGTCAGCAAGCAGGAGCGCGAGGAAGCCGACCGTCTTCTCTATGTGGCGATGACCCGTGCGCAGGACGAGCTACACGTCTGCGGGATCGCGCCAGCGAACGAGAAAGCGCGGGACGGCACGTGGTACGATCTGATCGACAGCGCGCTCGAGCCGCTGGCTGTGGACGTGACATCAGCGACGGGCCTGCCGATCCGACGCTATGCGAACACCAGCGACGCGTCGGTTCCGCGTTTAGAGGCCGCACCGGCCGGCGAGACGGTCGCCCCACCGCAGCACGAACCGCCGCCAGCCTGGATCAAAACGCGGCCTCCCGACGAAACACCCCGGGTCATTCCGCTCGCACCGTCGAAGCTCGCACCGCTCGAAACCGATACCTTCGGCGATCCGGTATCCGATGCGAAGCCGGAGCCTGCCGAGGCGGCAGTGAGCACCGCGCCATCACCGGGCCCGCGAGAGCTCGCCGACAATCGCCGCTTCCTGCGCGGCACGCTCACCCACGCGCTTCTGCAGCATCTGCCAACCGTTGCCCCCGATCGTTGGGCAGATGCAGCGCGGACCTTCGTCGACATCCAGGGACGCGAGTTAAGCGAAGCCGTCCGCGCGAGCATCGTGGACGAGACCCTTGCCGTTCTGAGGACCGCCACGTTCGCCGACGTTTTCGGCCCAGGCAGCCGCGCCGAAGTTCAGATCGTCGCTGAGATCGCATCACCCATGCAGGGCCGACAGCCATTGCAGATCAACGGGCACATCGACCGGCTTTGCGTGCACGATCACGATGTTCTGATTGTCGACTTCAAAACGAATAGACCGCCTCCGTTAACGGTCGACATCGTGCCGGATGCCTATCTGTTGCAGCTCGCCGCCTACCGTCTTGCGGTACGGAACATCTGGCCGAATCACGATGTGCAAGCTGCACTTCTTTGGACAGACGGCCCCCGACTCATGATCATTAACGACGATCGTCTGACGGCCGCCGAGCAGCGGCTCTGGACACCCGCACCGCCCGCGCTTGATCTTGGCGGGGTGCATTCCTAATTCAGCGCAACATGGTTGAGACAAGTGGCCCGCCCCCGCGCTGCAAACCGGACTGACAAGGAGAAACGCATGACCAAACAAATCACCGATCAGGACTTCGAAGCCGAAGTGCTAAAATCATCCAAGCCTGTGGTCGTCGACTTCTTCGCTGAGTGGTGCAGCCCGTGTAAGGCGATGGCGCCGGCTCTGGACGCGGTCTCCGAAGAGATGGGTGACGTCACAATCGTGAAGGTCGACGTCGACGCCAATCCGGAAGTGACCAACAAATATCAGATCCAGGCCATGCCGACGTTGATGATGTTCAAGGACGGCGACGTGACCGCACGTCATCAGGGCGCCCTCGTCCAGAAGAGTAAGCTG
>JBCBXS010000190.1:0-5413 GCA_039816475.1 Pseudomonadota bacterium
GCTGCGCGGCGATCAGAAACACGATCGTCCCGAACACAATCGACATGCCGGGGATCGCGCCAATGGGCGATGCAGCGAGCAGGCCGACGAACAACAGAAGCGGGCCGTAGGACCGAGAACCCCATGCGTCGAGGACGTCTTGGAGTTGCAGTGACTTGCCGTCGATTTGCTCTTCGAGTTCGTCAACGAGTGATGTGAGCTGGCCGCTGCTCATCCCAACTTGCCCCGACTGAAGTGAGCTCCGGACAACAATTGCCGGGCTTTCTCGCTCAATGCGTGAGGAGACGGTTAGGTTCCAACGCAAGCGGTCGATAAGTGGTCGGCGCCTCTGAGCGTTAGCCGAATAGAGCCGCGACCGTGCTTTGGATCGTCTGCCACATATAGAAGAAGAAAAAGACTGAGATGGCTGCCAGCGCGTACCCGAGCGCTGCGAACACGCCATCGCGACCGACGAGCGCGATGCCGAACATCACAATCGCTGTCGCCGGCGGCTGAACGCCCCACGGCACCAGCGCCAGCGGGATCATCAGAACAGCCATGACGCACATCGCGACCGCGATCAGACGGCGGCGAAGCGCACCGTGCGTCAGCCATTCCAGTCGCGGCTTGATGTACTGGTCAATCCACTCGGTGTAGGGCCGCGCCTTGTCGGCCCCCTTCTCGAGCTTCTCGTCAGGGATCGATCGCTCGCGGAGAACCGTGGGCACCCACGGATGCTGGAGCCCGAAGATCGCCTGGCCCGCGATCAGCAACACCATCAGCCCGACAACAACCGAGACGCCTGGGATCGCACCGATCACCGGGAACGCGGCGATCAGGCCCAGGACCGTGCACAGAACCCCGAAGCCGCGATCATCAAATGCGTCGAGCACGTCGTCCACGCTGATCTCACCGCCGTTTGATGCGTCGACAAGATCATCGAGGACGTCGGTCAGGACATCTGTTCCGGACTGCGCTTGCGAGCTGCTGGCCATCGCATGGTCTCTGCTGAGTTGAAGTTCGGCGCGAGCGCTGCGTCGCATACAAGAACGGCTCCTGCGTGCAGGAGCCGTCCTCGTCCGGTGATTGGGAGCGAAGGGAACATCACCGAACGTATCACCGTGCGCCGCCAACAGGTGGCGACGCACGGTTCAAGTCGTTACGCGTCGACGTGCTGATCCTTCAGCGACTTCATGCGCGCGTGCGTGTCCTGGAACGTCTGCAGGTGCTCGTTGAGCTTCGAACGCGCTTCGTCGTTCTTCACATCGTTGAGGGCACCGCGGAAAGCTTCGAGCGTCCGGTCTTCGTGCTCTTCAAGCTTCGCAAGCAGCGACGCATCGTTGTCGCGGTCCTTGAAGAATTCCATGGCCGACGTGTAGGAGGCCTTGGCCTGCTCAGACCAGCTTGCGCTCGGCGCGTCGTCGCCGCGCTTTTCGATGAAGTGCTCGAGGTCGCCGATGGCTTCCTTACGCGTCCGCTCCATTTCAGCGAACACCGACTTCAGCTCGGACGAATTCGCCTTTTCCTTCGCGTCGGAATAGAAGCTCTCGCCGGCCTTCAAGGTGCTGACAACATCGCTCAGTGCGTCGGTGGTCGTGCTCATGATGACTCTCCGTTCAAAACCTGAAATCGCTCTGTAAACGGGCCGAGCTGAAAATCGTTCCAGACCCAATGGGCCGATTGGTCAGGCCCGGTAGGTCGGTGCGCTCAAGCGCCGTCACACAGGAGGAACGGAATGCGGGCTCGACGGTTCCAGGTTCATGCGCTCGACCAGAGCGTAGTTTCACCAATGAAAACGGAGAGCACATTATGAAGACGCTTCTCGCGAGCCTCTCGACACTTGCCCTGGTGGCAGCCGCTCCTGCTTTCGCCGAGACCAAGTCGACGACGCAGCAGCAGCAGACACAGGCTCAGAAGTCGACGGGCACATCGCAGCTGCGCGCCAGCAACATCATGGGCGCGAGCATCATGAACGGTCAGGATGAGTCGATCGGCGATGTGAACGACATCATCGTCACGCAGGACGGCAAGATTGACCGCATCATTGTCGGTGTGGGCGGCTTCCTTGGCATGGGCGAGCGCAACGTTGCCCTTTCAATGGATCAGCTGAACTTCAACACGAACACCGACGGCAATCTGAAGGTCATGACGCAGCTCACAAAGAACGAGCTGAAGAACATGCCGGCCTACGAAGGCCAGACGGCCACCCAGTAATTCGGCGTCGCTTGTCGAAACGTCGGCTTTAGCCGCGCTCGTTCAGCGTCGCGGTTAAAGCCCCTTTCCAACAGCTCCTGATCACCCCGATCAGGGGCTGTTTTCTTTTCGATCCAGCAGTGCAGACCGCCGGCCGAGAGCCGCGACTGAGAGAAAGGCAGACAACAGTGACTAAGACCCCAGCATCGAAGCGGTCGGTGTTCGTGCGCCGGCTGACACTCATCACTTTGATCGCACTGATCGCCGGCGCCTTCGGACTGGCCGGCATCGCGCGCGCCGATGATCCCGAGTTGATCTTCAAGAAGAGTACGGTGTGGAAGTTCCTGTCGCCCGACCACAAACTTGCGACCTACGCGCTGGACGACCCGGACGTCGATGGTGTGGCCTGCCACTTCACCGTGCCTGAGAAAGGCGGCTGGACCGGTTGGCTCGGGCTTGCCGAGCAGGTCTCGGACATCTCGCTTGCGTGCCGTCAGGTCGGCCCTGTGTCGTTCAAGCGCAAGCTCGATCAGGGCGACGAGATGTTCCATAAGCGCCGGTCGCTCTTCTTCAAGCGCATGCGCATCGTGCGCGGCTGCGACCCGAAGCGGAACGTGCTGGTCTACATCGTCTACAGCGACAAATTGATCGAAGGCAGCCCGAAAAACTCCACATCCACCGTCCCACTCGCTCCGTGGGGTGACCAGGCCGCCCCCCGCTGCAGCGACTGGATCGAAACGTCTTGAGCGTGCCGCGTCACGGCTTGCTGCGGCGGACCTTCGAAGCTCGACCAAGACGCGCGGTTTCGCGTGACTGACGTCTTCCGGCTGCCCCCCTCCCCGTAAGGACGGGCGGGGGAAGGCATTGGTGGGCCTGGCAGCCGCAGCCGCTTCCAGAGCAAAAGCTGAGCGCCCGCTCGAACCGTGAGCCTGCGAGCGGGCGAACAGCGCACTAAAAACTACCAACCGCCGGCAGTCGAGTTGGACCAAACATAACCTAGTCCTCGCCGCCCGTTGGTTCACTGAACCCGGAGGACGACGGTTTCGCCTTCTTTGACGGCGATCGGTTGTTGCCGGCCCAAAACGTCGATGGCGTAGTTGCCGGGCGGCAGAGGCATCTCGGGGTTGGCGAGCGACAGTGTACCGACGCGAAGGTTGGTCTCATCGTAGATGACGTACTCGCGCATCCGCGCACCCTGCATGCGCGTCTGGTTGATGCGGACGATGCCCGGCGTCAGCACGGTGCGCTTGCCTTCGTCGATTTGGATATCGCGCCAGACCGCGCCGCCGAAGCGCACATTGATCACGTCAGGCACCAGCGTCGCCGTCCGGTCACCCGGCGTGATCTCATCGATAACCGTGTTCGTGTCGGGGTCGATAATCTCGTGCCCGAGGATGGAGGGCGTGCGGATCTCGAGCAGGCCCGGCTCGAGTACCGTCTCGGCCCCCGGTGCAACCTCGACGGACTTCCACAAGCCGTTGCCGAAGCTGACGTTGTAAATGCCGGGCGGGACGGTCGCGGTCGGGCGCGTTTCGCCGACGGCCGTGACCACGTCACCGCTCTCGACCTCCCGAATGATATGCTTGTCGCCCGGCTTGCGGACGGTGAGTTTACCGGCTTCCGGGTTCTCGATGACGATTACCCGGCGGCGCTGCGCCTCGGTCGGCAACCGGCGGTAAGCCGCATCGAGCTGGCGCGCGAGCTCATCTGCGTTGTTTGCGTTGTAATACTGGCCGTTGCCGACACGGGCGATGCAGGCGAGCTGCTTCCGCGCAACGGCGCCGACGCTGAATCCGATCGTGTGGATGACGATGCGATCGTTGCGCTGGACCAGGTTGCGGGCCGTTGCGCACGGATCGCCGTCGCAGGTCTCTTTACCGTCGCTGATCAGGACGAGCATGTGCGTGGCCGACCGCTCCGTTCGGATATCGCGGGAGGCACGCCGAAGCGCGAACGAGATTGGTGAATATCCGCGAGGGCGCAGTCGTTCGGTTTGGCGAATGACCGTGCGCGCGACCTGCGGCGCCGGCTCAAAGTCGACCATCAGTTCGGTATCGCGGCAGTTACGCAAGCGGTCCGGCGACTGGTGCCCGTAAGCGCGCAACGCGAGGCGGGTCCCGGCCGGCAGGTTGCGCACGAAGCGCTGAACGGCGTCCTTCGCATCGGAAATTTTCGACGGCCCGCCCGGCAAACGTTTTGCCATGCTGCTCGACACATCAAGGATGACTTCGACGCTTCGATCAGCCTGCGCGGCTGCTGTCGAAATCGACCCGGCTAATGCCAGGGCGAAGCTTGCACAACGGATGGCTTGTGCCATGGGAACCCCCACTCAGTTGGAATCATGGTGTGGTTAACGCCATGCTCTCACCCGAGTTCCGCAATTGCCGGCATTGGCTGGATCGCTTTTCGCGCGCGTCGCTCGTCCGTCAGCGAAACAAAAAACGCGCCGGAGAGCCCCCGGCGCGTTCGCTTCGTAAGGTGTGCAGCCCGATGGGCGCTTGACTTACCTCTTCAGCAGGCGAGCCAGCTCGGTCGTCTGCGACTCTGTCAGAGCGTACGTCGGCCGGAACTGTTCCTCGAACATCGGCGGGCGACGCTCAGAGCGGCGCTCTTCAAGGTTCTGGATCTCACCCGTCTCGCCCTGGATGCGGACGCGACGCGTTTCCGATGAGCCGTCGTCGAATTCGATGACGACGCTCAGGTCGAGCTCTTCAACATCGACCGGCCGCTCACCCATCAGGACCCGCGGACCGACCCGTTCAAGCCAGCCCGGAAGTGTCGTCCCGGTTCCCGACTTGAAGCGAATGCCCGAGACCTGACGACCATCATCTGACGCCTTCGGGTTCTCGACTTGGATGATCATGATCCCCTGGCGCACGAGAGACTCGATGACCACGTCGAGCCCTCGGACCGAACCGAGACCACCAGCGGCATCGCTGTAGCGAAGCGAGAAGCCGCTGAGACCTTCCGGCTGCCAGACATCGGCAACACCACCGCGGACACGCGAGAGCGATTCCGCGATCTCCCAAATCCGCGTCGTGTCGATCCGGTCCGATGTGGTGCCTTGCTGGATCGTCGTTGCACTGGGCGTACCGAAGAGCGACTGCAGCGCGTTCGCCGTCTTCGTCACGATCCCCTCGACTGCGAGGTTCGAGACGCTACTGATCGGGCGCACACCCTCCACCGCTTCGAGGATCGCACCATCGACTTCAATCGGCTCAGGCGGCGAAGCCTGCGGCGG
>JBCBXS010000191.1:0-5385 GCA_039816475.1 Pseudomonadota bacterium
CAAGGAAGACTACGACAAGACGCAGAACTTCCTTGAGCAGCGGGAAGGCATAGTCGAAGCGCAGCGGCCCAAGCGGGGAGTTCCAAAGCAACGATGCACCGACCGAGGCGCGAACGCTCGCGTCGTCGTCCAGGTTGGCAACCGCATTCTTGGCAAAGGACGTTGCACCAAACACCGAGCCCGCATCGGCGAAGACGGCGCCGGTAATCCCGAGTTCGGTCGGAACGAGCGGGAACGGAAACCGGACTTCGGCCGTCGTCGCCCAGTAGGTCTGGCCACCAAGCGCGTCACCCGTTCCACGGTCTCTTGGACCGATCCCAGCGCGCTCGAAGCCGCGGATCGTCTCGCCACCCTTGTAGTAGAGGTCGAGCAGTCGAGGCTCCTCGCCGCCCCATCCTTCGATGTGACCGCCGATGGCGCGTCCTACCAGCGTGATGCCTTCGTAGATTGGGTAGTAGCCGCGAATTTCACCGGACAGCCGGACGTACTGGCTGTCACCACCAAGACCCGCGAAATCGGTGCCGACGGAAACGTAATAGCCCCGGTTCGGATTGCGCGGATGGTTGCGCTGATCGTAGCGGATCGTCGTGCCAACGAGGGACGTGATGTAGGACCCTTCGGCCTGCGTGATCGCTGGCGACGACGTCTCGACGTCGAAGACCTCGTCGCGCGTGATCGAATACCGCGTATTCATCCAGAGGTTTTCTGCGAGTGGGAAGCCGAGGCGGACGGACCCGCCGGATTTGCGGCTCTTATAGCCGGACGTATCCGACGCATCGATTTCCTTATGGAAGAGATCGAAGCCGGCCGACAGGTTGCGGTCGAGGAACCGCGGTTCTGTGAAGCTGAGGTCGATCTGCATACGCTCAAGCGAACCGGCGAGTTTCAAGCGTAGGAACTGGCCGTTGCCGAACAGGTTGCGCTCGGTAATCCCGATGTCGCCGATCACGCCTTCAGTCGTCGAGTAGCCCGCACCGAACGAAAGCTCGCCCGTCGGCTGTTCGGTAATTTTGACGTCGATGACCACGCGGTCCGGGCCGGAGCCCTGACGCGGGCGGACGTTGACAGCCTTGAAGAAGCCGAGCGCCTGAAGCCGCTTCCGCGCGCGATCGACCATCAGTGGGTTGAACGCGTCGCCCTCAGCAAGACGGAACTCGCGGCGGATAACGTAATCCTTGGTCCGCTCGTTGCCTGAGATGTCGATGCGCTCGATGTAGACGCGCGAACCCTCGTCGATGACGTAGGTGAGGTTGATGACGCGGTTGTCCGGGTCGCGGTCGGCGCGCGGGCGAACCCGGGCGAACGCGAAGCCTTGTTCGGCCACTCGAAGCGTCAGCTTCTCAACGGTCTTATCGACCTGAGCTGAGTTGAATGTCGCGCCCGACAGGCTGAGGATCTCGCCCTGCAGCGTCTCGGGCCGGAGATCTGGCAGGCTGTTCTCAATGCGAACGTCGCCGAAGGTGTAGCGCTCACCCTCGTCGATCGCGAACGTAATGAAGAAGCCCTGGCCATCGCGATCAAGCTCAGCGTTCGCGTTGACGATCTGGACGTCCGCGTAACCGTTCTTGAGATAGTACTGGCGCAGCAACTCGCGGTCGAGATTGAGCCTGTCCGGGTCGTAGACGTTTGTGCCCTTCAACCAGTCAAACCAGCCAGACTGCGTCGTCGTGATGATGTCGCGGAGCTGCCCGTCGGAGAACGCACGGTTGCCGATGAAGTTGATCGTCTGGACGGTAGTTTTCTCGCCCTCGACGATTTCGAAGACGACATTGACGCGGTTCTGGCCGAGCTGGATGAGCTGCGGCGTGACGGACGCCGCGAACCGCCCCTGACGGCGATAAACCGACATAATGCGTTGTGCATCAGCGAGCGCGCGGGCCCGCGTGTAGACGGACCGCGACTTCAGCCGGACTTCGCCCGCGAGCGTTTTGTCGTCGATCTCGTCGTTGCCTTCGAAAGCGACCTTCGAGACGACGGGGTTTTCCTGCACGGTGACGACAACCGTCGCGCCCTGCGGATCGATCGAGACGTCAGCGAACAATCCCGTGTCGAACAGCGCGCGCAGCGAGTCGTTCGCAAGCCCGGGATCGTATTGATCGCCAACCGAGAAGGAGAGGTAAGAGCGGACCGTTTCCGGCTCGACGCGGCGGTTGCCGACGACTTCGATTGCCCGGATTGTCTGCGCCTGAGCCTGACCGGATGCGCCGTCGAGGCCAGGCAACGTGGTTGCCGCGCCGAGAACGGCAAAAGCCAATGCCAAGCGCAGCACGCCGCACCAAAGGTGTCGCAACCCATTCTGCATCAAGACGATGCCCCTACGCCGAGTCCCCCAAGCAAACCCTCCCTCGGCCGAGGAGAGCTGCAGCTCCGGACGGACTTACGGTGTCACCACGCGCAAGTCTCGCCTGGAAGCCTCCATTTCTTAACGATTCAGTAGGGAGGGTGAAAGTGGCAGATATGCTTCAGCAGTCCCGCAAACACGGGATAATCCGGGGATGGACTGTTAAAAAGAGCGGCCCGACGAGCGCTGTTTCAAAGCGGCTCTCGCGGCCCGATTATGCTCAATTCGCATGCAATTCATGACGGCGCAGATGAGATCGTGCTCCGGCGGCAATTCTGATCCTCGGTCGACCTCCGCTCAGCCCGGGATCAGCCGAGCCCCAGCCATCTCTGTATGACGATATGTTTGTCGTTCCAGAGGGCGAAAACCATCAGTGCCATGACGACCGCGAACCCGAACCTGTGGGCGATCTCCTGCATGTTCTCGCTCAGCGGCCGGCGGCGCACGGCCTCGATCGCGTAAAACATCAGATGACCGCCATCGAGCAGTGGGATCGGGAACAGGTTGATGAGCCCGATGCTCACCGAAATCAGCGCGATGAACTGCGGCAGCATTTCCGGGCGGATGTTGACGACCTGCCGGGTCGCCTCCGCGATCCGGACGACGCCGCCGATCTGCTGGGCATCCTGCCGGCCGATGAAGATGTCGCGGATGTAGGCGAGCGTCGTCGTGATGACGAAGCCGGTTTCCTGAACACCAAGCCCCAGGGCCTCGATCGGGCCGGGCTGGCTGACCACCACGCTCTTCGGATCGGCTGAACTTCGTATCCCGATCAGGCCGCGGGTCATTTTCCCGCCAAGGCCATCATCGGCGCTGTCCTTAAACGGGGTGATGGTCAACGGAAGGCGTTCACCGTCGCGCTCGACGACCACGGTCAACGGCTGGTCGAACCGCATACGAACTGCACGCTGGATGTCGTTAAAGCTCTCGATCCGCTGGCCGTCGATCTCACGGATCAGATCGCCAGCCTTAATGCCGGCGACGGCTGCGGGCTTCTCAGGCAGCACCGCGCCGACGCGGGGTTCCGTTTTGCGGATGCCGAAGATCGAGAACATGATCGCGAAGACCACGATCGCGAACAAAAAGTTTGCCATCGGGCCAGCGACAACAACGGCTGCGCGCTGCCACAGCGGCTTCAAGTGGAACGCGCCCTCGCGCTCCGAACGGGTCATCTCGTCCGCGGACTTCGAGGCGCCAGCACTGGTCGCGTCCTCGTCATCCATAAACTTGACGTAGCCGCCGAGCGGGATCCAGGCGACGCGCCAGCGGGTCCCGTGGCGATCATGGAACCCAGCAATCTCTTTGCCGAACCCGATCGAGAACGCCTGAATATTCACACCGCACCAGCGGGCGACGAGGAAGTGGCCGAGCTCGTGGACGAAGACCACGATGCTGAGCACAAACAGGAACGCGAAGACGGCGATCGCGAGCGCCGTTGTGTTGGTCGCGATGTCGGCGAGAGAGATGAAGTTCAGCATCCGGAGGTCTTTGGCCTGGTTGGGACCCGCTGGTCCGGTTTGGTGCACAACGCCTTAATCAGACGATCAGCCAATCACATGGCATGCCAAGTCCCGGGCCGCATGATCGATGGCTAGGACGGCATCGAGGTCGTCAGCGGCGCCCGTCAGGCCCTCCGCAGACGCACGATCAAGCGTAGTCTCGACGGTGCGCGCGATATCGGCAAAGCGCATGCGGCCCTCGAGGAAGCGGCCGACTGCAATCTCATTGGCAGCATTTAGGACCGCAGGCGCGCCGCCGCCAGTCGTCATGGCCTCCCGCGCAAGCCGAAGGGCCGGGAACTTCGCCTCATCGGGCGCCTCGAAGGTTAACTCGCGTAGTTGCGCCAGATCGAGGCGCGCAACATCAGATTTCATGCGCCGCGGCCATGACAGCGCGTAGGCGATGGGCGTGCGCATATCGGGCATGCCCAGTTGCGCGATCACCGAGCCATCGGTGTAGCTCACCATCGAGTGGATGATCGACTGCGGGTGCACGACGACATCGAGCTGCTCGGGCGCGAGGTCGAACAGGAACCGGGCTTCGATCAGCTCGAGCCCTTTGTTCATCATCGTTGCACTGTCGATCGTAATCTTCCGCCCCATCGACCAGTTCGGATGATTGAGCGCATCGTCGAGCGTCGCCGCTTCGATTTCGTCCTTTGACCACGTCCGGAACGGCCCGCCGGATGCCGTCACCGTCACCCGCTCAAGGCCCGCGCGATCTTGGCCTTCGAGCGCCTGGAAGATCGCCGAATGTTCGGAATCGACCGGCAGCAACTGGCCCTCGCAGCGCTCGACTTCGCGCATGAAAACATCGCCTGCGCAGACGAGACATTCCTTGTTCGCAAGCGCCAGACGCGCGCCACGACGCAAGGCTGACAGGCTCGCTCGAAGGCCCGCCGCGCCCATGATCGCGGCCATCACGCAATCGGCGGGACGGTTGGCCGCGTCGATGATCGCAGCTTCGCCGGCCGCTGCCTCGATGCCCGTTCCGGCAAGTGCTGCCTTGAGTTCGCGATAGCGTTCCGGGTTCGCGACCACGGCGAGTTGCGCGCGGTACTTGATCGCGTGGGCTGCAAGGTCTTCGGCGTTGTCGTTCGCTGTCAGCGCGACGATGTCGAACGCAGCCGGGTCCGCGGCCACAAGCGACAGCGTGCTCGCGCCAATCGATCCCGTTGCCCCGAGGATCGTGAGCGAGAGTGGCCTCGAGGCCTCGGCCGTCTGGCCGCTCTCGGGGAGCCCGGACCGGGTCGGCAAACTGAGCCCCATGCTTTCTACCAGCCGGCGAGGACGGCGGTGGCCGGCGTCTGCCAATTCACGATGAGGGCCAGCACGGCTGCCGCAACGGCCGCACCGACGATCCCGTCCATCCGGTCGAGCACCCCGCCGTGTCCTGGAATGATGCCAGACGTGTCCTTGACCTTGGTCAATCGCTTGACTGCGCTTTCAACCAGATCGCCCAACTGCGCCATCACGCTCAAGAACGCGCCGAGCATAACGCCAACCAGCAGGCTCTGGCCTTCGATAACGAACAGCGCGAAGAAC